>JAEMRG010000068.1 GCA_016463455.1 Rhodoferax sp. | reverse complement strand
CACAGTGCGCGGCAGGCCGTTGGGAACCACGGGGTCGTAAAAACTGTTAAGCAGTACGGTGCCCAGCGGTATTAAAAAACTCAGGGCGACAAAGATGAACAGCGGTGCGATCAGCGCATAAGCACGCAACTGACCGCGCCGCTCTGCCTTGCGCAGGCGCTGCGAAAGGTTTGCCTCGCTGTCCATCTTCTAGCCCCAGTATTACTTGGCCAACCAGGCTGCGAATTTCTTGTTCATATCGGCGCTGTTTTCCATCCAGAACTGGGCATTGGTGAGCATCGAACGGCCGGGACGCGGCGTATTGGGCAACCATGCTTTGTTGGGGTTGGAATCAGGGATCTTGGCCAAAGAAGAGTTACGCGCAGGTGCGTAAGGGATGTACTTCGCCTGGTCAGCCAAAGGCTGTGTGGATGTCGCAAAAAGCACGAATTCCATGGCAGCAGCCACGTTCTTGCCGCCTTTGAGAATCGCGTACATATCCGGGATCTGGATCTGGCCATCCCACATCACAGCAAAGTCCTTTTTCTCTTTGACATTGGCATCCACGATACGGCCATGCCAAGCGTGCGTCATGACCACTTCACCGGAGGCTAGCAATGCAGGCGGCTGCGCTCCAGCTGTCCACCAAACAATGCTGCTCTTGATCGTGTCCAATTTCTTGAACGCACGGTCCACACCGGCGGGCGTAGCCAGCACCTTGTAAACGTCGGCCATCGCAACGCCGTCAGCAATCAAAGCCCACTCCATAATTACGCTGGGGTCTTTCTTGATACCGCGCTTGCCGGGGAATTTGCCAACATTGAAGAAGTCTTCCAAGCTCTTGGGGCCATTGGCACCCATTTTCGCTTTGTCAAAGGCAACCACGTTCGCGTATGTAATGTTGCCAATCGCACAGGGCAAGATCATGCCGGTGGCGAAGTCTTTGGCAGCAGGCGTGCCGTCCGCGCCGGCAGGCAGCTTGCTTGGGTCAATTTTCTCGAACAGGCCTTCTTCGCAACCTTTGAGGGCTTCGGCAGGCTCGAGGTCAATCACGTCCCATTTGATGTTGCCGGTTTTTACCTGGGCAGCGACTTCGGAAAGCGCACCGCTGTAGTCCACCGAGGTGACTTTGACACCGCTCTTGGCTTCGAAAGGCTTGTGGTAAGCCTCCACCTGGCTCACGGTATAAGCACCACCCCAAGAGGCAACCGTAATAGCTTGCTGGGCGGCGCTGATGCCTGGGAGGAAAGCAATAGCTGCAGCGCCAACAACTGCTAGTGCACTTGAATTTATCCGTTTGAACATGCTGTTCTCCTGTTGTTTCAAAAAAGCCGCCCTTACTCACTATCGAGCACACGGCAGTCCACAGCACTCCAACCGAGGTTGACGGTGCTGCCGTTTGCCAGTGCGAGATCGCGTCCATCGTTGGGAAGCGTAACGATGAAATCTTCCAGCCCGCATGCCTTGAGGCGCAAGCGGGCATATCTGCCTAAATAGGTGATGTCCACCACCGTGCCAACTACTTGGCTGTCATCCCCCTGGCTTTGCGGGTTCAGGCGCACCCGCTCGGGGCGGATGGACACCAGGGTGGCATCGCCCACTTTGGGTGTTGCCACCGACTGGCCAAAGATGACCGTGCCGTCGGCCAGAGCAACCTGGCAGCTCGTGCCCGAGACTGCGCTGACTTTGCCGGACAAGGTATTGTTCTCACCAATGAACTGGGCCACAAAAGCATTGGCCGGGCGCTCATACAGCTGCGTGGGGATATCAATCTGCTGGATCCGGCCCTGGTGAAAGACCGCAATGCGGTCGGACATCGCCAGCGCTTCGGTTTGGTCGTGCGTAACGTACACGATAGTGATGCCCAGATCGCTGTGCAAGCGTTTGATTTCATACTGCAGTTGCTCACGCAGTTGTTTGTCCAGCGCCGACAAGGGCTCGTCCATCAGCACCAGTTTGGGCTCAAAGACTAAGGCACGCGCCACTGCCACGCGCTGCTGCTGACCACCGGACATTTGCGCGGGCCGGCGCGACTCCAAACCTTTGAGGCCCACCTTATCCAGCGCCGCCATCACGCGGCTATGTGCGGCCTCACCCGTAATGCCGCGCACGCTCAAGGGAAAGCCCACGTTCTCGGCCACCGTCATATGCGGAAACAAGGCATAGCTTTGAAACACCATGCCGATGTTGCGGTGCTCGGGCGCGATGCGGTTGATCGGCTTGCCGTCCAAATAGATCTCGCCCGAGGTGGCGGTTTCAAAGCCGGCCAGCATCATCAAGGTGGTGGTTTTGCCCGACCCGGACGGGCCTAAGAGGGTCAGGAACTCTCCTTGCGCTATGTCCAAGGTCAGATCACGCACCACCAATTGTTTGCCGTCATAGCTTTTTTCTACATGGTCAAATCGGACAAAGGGTTGCTGCATAACGGTGCGTTTTTCGGGAATCAGGTCAAGCCCTTGAGGTTAGCAAAGATTGGGCCTATGCGCGGATCACATTGTGCTTTGGACCATAGGGGAAACCCGTAATATTCTGGTGCCCATCGGCTGTAACGACCAAAATATCGTGCTCGCGGTAACCGCCAGCCCCAGGCATGCCCTCGGGCAGCATGATCATCGGTTCGATAGAAACCACCATGCCAGGCTCAAGCACGGTGTCGATGTCTTCGCGAAACTCCAGACCGGCTTCGCGTCCGTAATAGTGCGACAACACACCAAAGGAGTGCCCGTAACCGAAGGTGCGGTACTTCAACACGTCGTACTCTTCATAAATCTTGTTCAGCGCGTGCGCCACGTCGCAGCAGCGCACGCCGGGCTTCACCAGCTTTTGCCCCTCTTCGTGCACGCGCACATTGATTTCCCACAGCCGCAAGGACGCCGCGTCCACATCACCGAAGAAAAGCGTACGCTCCAGCGCGGTGTAGTAGCCCGAAATCATCGAGAAGCAATTGAGGCTGAGGATGTCGCCGTGTTGCACTTTGCGTGTGGTCACCGGGTTGTGCGCGCCATCGGTGTTGATGCCCGACTGGAACCAGGTCCAGGTGTCCATCAGCTCGGTATGCGGATAGCGCTTGGCAATTTCGCGCACCATGGCCTGGGTGGATGCCAGCGCCACTTCATGCTCGGGCACACCGGCGTGCACCGCCGCTACCAGGGCCGCGCCGCCCACGTCACACACTTGGGCACCGTTTTTGATGAACTCGATTTCTTCGGCCGACTTGACCATGCGCAGCTTCATCACATCGGCGGCCACATTGGCAAACTCAACGCCGGGCAAGGTGGCGCGGATCTTGTCCATACGCTCGAGCGGCAGGTGGTCGTATTCCAGACCGACGCGGCCTTTGTTGGGCACTTCCTGCGCGATGGCGCGAAAGTAATTGCCTTGCTGCCAGTCGGTGTAAATCACGGCGCGATCGCACACGCCTTTGCGCCAGGGTTGGCCGCCGTCGATATTGGCGGCAATGATGATGCTCTTGTCCTGCGTGACCACCAGACCGTAAAAGCGCCCGAAAGAGCAGTAAAGAAAGTCGCTGTAGTAATTGATGTTGTGGTAACTGGTGAACAACACCGTGTCCACATTGTTGCGCGCCATCATGGCGCGCAACTTGGCAATGCGATTGGCGTACTCGGCGTCCGAGAAGCTGTGGCGAACGCGTTCGCCGTTGTCGATAGAAATCAGGTCGGGCATGGTCATAGTGGGTCTCCGTAGGGTTCAGCGGGCCGAGTATGCGGGCAAAGCCCGCACAATGACTTTTTAATTACGACAATAGTCTGTCTTTTGATGCCATGCCTTGCGCGCGTTTTTCTCGGTCTTTCTGCGGCGAAGCACCATAGCGGGGCGTGTAGCGCGCCGTCAGGTGCGAGGGCGAGGCAAAACCGGTGCGAACCGCAATGTCGCGCACACTTTTGTCGCTGCGGTGCACCAAAAGGCGTGCATGCGCGAGTCGGATGTCCAGGTACACCCGCTCCGCAGAGCGCTCAAATTTTTGCTTGAACAAGCGCTGCAAACTGCGCAAAGAGACGCCTGCCAGTTGCGCCAATTCACTAATCATCAAAGGCTCGGCTACATTGGCTTCCATCAAGCGCAAGACTTCGATCGCCACCGGGTTGGTCACCCGGCTTTGGTGGATGATGGAAACGGTTTGCACATCGGTCAGGCTGCGCCGCTCGGCGATCAGGAGATTGGCGACTTCATTGGCCAGGTCGCGGTTGCCCGGCGCCTGCGTCAGCAAATAGGTCATCAAGTCCAGCGGCGCCACCCCGCCGCTACAGGTGTAGCGGTCGCGGTCCACCTCGAAAAAATGCTGCGTAACGATGACTTTAGGGAACTGCTCGGCCAGGGCCTCGTGGTCTTCCCAGTGGATGGTGCTGCGGTAGCCATCGAGCAAACCGGCCTGCGCCATCAGGTAGGCGCCGGTATCAATACCGCCTAGCGGCAAGCCCAAAGCAGCTTGTTTTTTCAGCCACAGGGCTAGGGTGCGTAAACCGCGTTTGGGAATAGGGTTGGGACCGATAACAAACACCACGTCCAGCCCCGGCGCCTGGGCCAGGCTGTGCTGCGTCATGACCTGGATGCCATCGCTGGAGGCGACCAGACCGCCATCGACCGACAAAAGCACGGACTGGTAGACCGTATGGCCTAGCACCTGGTTGGCCAAGCGCAGGGGGTCGACGCAGGCGCTCAGCGCAATCAGCGAAAAGTTGGGGACAACTACAAAGCCGAAAACCAGCGAGCGCATGGGGCCCGATCAGCCAGCAGGTAAGGCAGCCTCAATATCTGCAGCCAAGCTAGCAGGCGTATCGGTGGGCGCGTAGCGTTTGCGCACCACGCCATCAGGACCGACCAAAAACTTGGTGAAATTCCATTTAATGGATTCAGTGCCCAAAATGCCCGGCGCCTCGTGCGTCAGCCATTTGAATAGCGGGTGCGCGCCAGCGCCGTTGACTTCGACTTTGGACATCATGGCAAAGCTAACGCCATAGTTCTTCTGGCAGAAGCTGGCGATTTCGGAATCACTGCCCTTGTCTTGCGCGCCAAACTGGTTGCAGGGAAAACCCAGAATCACCAGTCCTTTGCCTTGGTAACGTTGGTGCAATTCTTCCAAGCCCGCAAACTGGGGCGTGAAACCACAGGCGCTGGCGGTGTTGACCACTAACAAGGCCTTGCCTTGAAAGTCTTTGAGTGGCAGAGGTTTGCCGTCGATGGTGGTGGCTTCAAATTCAAATGCGTTGCTCATGGTGTCTCCGTGGCAGGGGGTGGGCCGGTGTGTTCGGCTCGGGCGCCGGAGGATAACGCAGACAACAAAGCCGCCGTGCATATCAGGGCTCCGCCCATGGCGACCCGTTCTGTGAGTACCCCGGCGCCCAAGGCAATGGCCGACACACTGGCAAACACCACTTCGCAAAGCATCACGAGCGCCGTCGTGCGCGCTGGCAGGCGTGCCGCGCCATATTGCAAAGTCACATTACCCACGCCAATCATCAGCGCCAAGCCTAAGGCAAGCAGCACCCAGTGAACGCTGGGGTCCGGCAAAGCAGGCACCAGGCCTTGCTGCATTCCCGCCCAGGCAGTGAGCGCACACAAAAGCGCACCCCCCAGCAGCATGGTGGCCGTGATGCTTAAGGCATCGCTGTCACGCAAACGGCGCAGCAGCACATTGGTCAAAGCAAAGCTAAACCCGCCACCCAGTGCCAGCACATCGGCCATGTCCTGCGGCCAGGGCCAGGGCGTTTCTGGGGTTTTGAGCACCAGCACCACGCCGGCCAGGGCGAGCAGCATAAAACCCACGGAGCGCAAGGTCGGCTTCTCACCCAACAAGGGCCAGGCCAGCAGTGCGGCCCACAGCGGCATCAAATAAAACAAGAGCACCACGCGCACAACATCGCCGATGGTGACGGCCCAATTAAAGCCGACATTGGTGCAACCGGCTGCGATCAGCAAAGGCCACAAAGCCCGGTTACGCAGCAGACGGCCCAGCACGCGGGGCTGGAAAAGAAGGATGCCCGCCAGAACCAGGGCATCGACCAGCACCGTGGCCCACAGCGGGTGCAAACCCAGGGCCTGCAACTGTTTGAACGGCCACCACGACAGGCCATAGCACAAGGCATTGCTCAGCAGCGCCGCCACGGCCAAGGCCGGCACCGCGCGACTCATCCGTGCAGGTCGTCGTTGCGGGCGATGTCCAGCAGCCGCTCCAGCTCGGTGGCATGGACGCGGCAATTGTGCCGATGCCAGCGGCGGATCAACTCCATACAGCCAGCCACCAATAAACCAAAGGCGCTAATGGCTACAAAAGCGGATACGCCCATGCCGGTAGACAAGCTGTACAAACCGCCCAAGCCCAGGATGCAGGCCTGCTCATTGAAGTTTTGTACTGCAATGGAGCGACCCGCGCCCATCAGGTTGTGCCCGCGGTGTTGCAACAAAGCGTTCATAGGCACCACCAAGAAACCACCCAAGGCGCCCAGCAAGATCAGAAAGGGCGCTGCCACCCACACATTGCTAATAAAGTTCAGCAAAATCACCAACAAGCCCATAGCCACGCCTAATGGCAAAACCAAAGTGGCATGCTCTAAACGCATACGCATCGATGCCACCACCGCGCCTATCGCCGTGCCCACGGCCACCACGCCCACCAGCGCGGAGGCTTGCGTGACCGAATAGCCCAGCGCAGCGGCGGCCCAGGCCAGCACGATGTAGCGCAAATTGCCACTCACCCCCCAAAACAAGGTCGTGGTGCCCAGCGAAATTTGGCCCAGCCGGTCGCGCCAGAGCTGCATATTGCATTGCCAGAAATCAGGCAACAAGCCCAGCAGGTTCTTGGGCAAGGGGCGCATATCTACGCCGGTCAGCGGGATGCGGGTGTTAAACCAAGCCGCGGCCAGATAGACCAAGACCAAAGCGCAAATCGCCGCCTCAGGCGCAGTGTCGATGCTGGTATCCAAGAACGGAATATCCAGCGCCAGCAAATACGGCGCAATATGCGGCCCGATCAATTGGCCACCCAGCAGTACGCCCAAAATAATGGACGCAATCGTTAAGCCCTCGATCCAGCCGTTGGCTTTGACCAGTTGCGAGGCGGGCAGCAGCTCCGTCAGGATTCCGTATTTGGCCGGTGAGTAGGCCGCGGCACCCAGGCCCACTACGGCATAGGCCATGAGCGGATGCCCGCCAAACAGCATCAGCAAACAGCCCACGATCTTGATGCCATTGCTCACTAGCATCACCTGGCCTTTGGGGTAGGCGTCGGCAAAAGCGCCCACAAAAGGGGCCAAGACGACATAAAACAGCGCAAACATGGGCACCAGTGCCGCCTGCTGCCATTCGGGCGCTTGCGCGCCACGGAGCAATTGCACAGCGCCTACAAACAAGGCGTTGTCGGCCAGCGAGCTGAGAAACTGCGCCGTCATGATGGTGAAAAAACCGCGTTTCATCCAGTCGTCGTCTAGTGTGCCGTTCTCGGCGGGGTGGGCGTACAGCAGTCAGGAATCACAGTGCGCGGGTTATAGCACGCAGACGCGACAACTTAGCTAGGCCCGCTACAGTAGCGCCATGCCACGCCCCATCCAAGCCCTGATCCACCCCGACGCCCTGCGCCACAACCTGGCGGTGTTGCGCCAGAGCGCGCCCGATGCGCGCCTGTGGGCGGTGGTCAAGGCCAATGCTTATGGCCACGGCATTGAACATGTATTTGCCGCGCTGACAGGCGCAGACGGCTTTGCGCTGCTCGATTTTGACGAGGCGCGACGCTTGCGCGCACTGGGCTGGCGCGGACCTATTCTTCTATTAGAGGGCGTCTTCGAACTGCGTGACCTGGAGGCCTGCTCGCGCCTGGACTTGTGGCACACGGTGCACTGCGAGGCGCAAATTGACATGCTGGCCGCGCACAAAACCCATGTGCCGCAGCGGGTTTTTCTGAAAATCAACAGCGGCATGAACCGGCTGGGCTTTGCGCCGCACCAGGCGCGCGCGGCCTGGACGCGCCTGAACGCACTGCCCCAGGTGGACGAAATTTCCCTCATGACGCATTTCAGCGACGCCGATAGGCCCCTAGGTATCTGCGACCAAGCGGCGGTTTTTGAAGCCGCGACCTCGGATCTTCCGGGGGAGCGCTGCCTGAGCAATAGCGCCGCCGTGCTACGCCAAAACCTGCATGCGCGGCAAGCAGCACAGCGCCTGCCCGCCAGCGACTGGGTACGCGCCGGCATTGCGCTGTACGGCAGCGCGCCCGACTTCGGGCAGCCTGACGCCATCGATGTCGACCTGCAAGCGACCATGAGTCTGCGTTCGCAAGTCATCGCCGTCCAGCAACTCCAAGCCGGCGACACCGTGGGCTATGGTTCTAGCTTTGTGGCACAGCGCCCTATGCGCATAGGCGTCGTGGCCTGCGGCTATGCCGACGGCTACCCGCGCAGCTGCGGCAGCGGCACGCCCATACTGGTCGATGGCCAGCCCAGCCGCACTATCGGGCGGGTCAGCATGGACCTGTTGGCAGTGGACTTGAGCGATCTGCCGACCAGCGGCCAGGGCGCGGAGGTGACGCTGTGGGGCTATGCCAGCAGTGGCGCGCTACTGCCGATCGACGCGGTAGCCCAGGCCGGTGGCACGGTCGCCTACGAGCTGATGTGTGCGCTGGCGACCCGGGTACCGGTGCTGGCCGATGCAGCGCTGCCTGAAGCGCGCTGAGCAAACGCGCCAAGCAGACCGCTGGCCCAGCGCACCCCAAAAGGCGAGTCAAAGCCGCAGCCACGCCCCAATCCATTAACTACGACTGCCGCGTTCCCCAACCTGGGCCAACTAACCCGCCCAGCAAGCTTCAGAGTCAACATCCCTCTCTAGCTCAAACCAAACAAATTGGCTGTTCAAGCTCCCCTTCACCCCAGCG
>JAEMRG010000347.1 GCA_016463455.1 Rhodoferax sp. | reverse complement strand
GCACCAGCATCACGCCGCCGCTGTCGGGCACGCTTTGCGCCAGGGCTTGCACTTCGGCACTGCTGCGGATTGCGCCCAAGCCGTCGCGCAGCCATTGCACCACTGCGCCGCCCACAAACACGCTGCCTTCTAGAGCAAATTCGGGCCGGGCACTAGGCTGCGCCGCGCTGGTGGTGATCAGGCCATTGGTTGAGGTCTGGAATTGCGTGCCGGTGTGCATCAGCATGAAGCAGCCAGTGCCATAGGTGTTTTTGGCCATGCCGGCGCTAAAGCAAGCCTGCCCGAACAAAGCGCTTTGCTGGTCGCCGGCCATGCCGCCCACGGGAATCGTGTGGCCCAGCAGGCCGGGCTCGATGTCGCCAAAATGCGCCGCCGAGGGCAGCACTTGCGGCATCAGGCCCTCGGGGATGTTGAGCGCTTGCAGCAGCTCTGGGTCCCAGGTGTTGCTGTGCACATTAAAGAGCATGGTGCGTGCGGCATTGCTCACATCGGTGGCGTGTACGCGTCCGCCGGTCAGATGCCATAAGAGCCAACTGTCCACGGTGCCAAAGGCCAGCTCGCCGTGGGCGGCCTGCGCGCGGGCGTCCGGCACGGTGTCCAAAATCCATTGCAGTTTGGTACCTGAAAAATAGGCATCCACCAGCAGGCCGGTTTTTTGGCGAATGGTTTGTGCCATGCCGCGTTCACGCAGCGCTGCGCAAGCCGGCTCGGCGCGTCGGTCCTGCCAGACGATGGCTTTGTAGATCGGCTGGCCGGTCTTGCGGTTCCAGACCACGGTGGTTTCGCGCTGGTTGGTAATGCCGATGGCGTGTACTTGCTGCGCGCTGATGCCGGCTTTGGCCAGTACATCGCGCGCGGTAGCCAACTGGGTGCGCCAGATTTCCAGCGGGTCGTGCTCCACCCAGCCGGGCTGCGGGTAATACTGTGTCAGCTCCTCCTGCGCCATGGCCACGATGCGGCCTTGCGTATCGAACACGATGCTGCGGGAGCTGGAGGTGCCTTGGTCAAGAGCGAGCAGGTAGGTCATGGGGGTGGCTTAAGCCTTGAAATGATGGATGGACGATACATTTGATTCTTATTCGCGCACTTTAAGGCAATGGAGCAGAGCAAGCCTTAGAAGCTAAGCTTTTGCAATACACAATTGCTCCAATGAGTGATCAAGAAAACAGTGTTCCCGCGCCACGCGCCCAGATGCTTGCCCGCCTGGGTGAGGATGCGGTGTATGACCTGGCCGTGGTTGGCGGTGGCTCGACCGGCTTGGGCATTGCGCTGGATGCGGCAATGCGCGGCCTTAAGGTCGTACTGGTGGAGTCGCATGACTTTGCCAAGGGCACATCCTCGCGCTCTACTAAGCTGGTCCATGGCGGTGTCCGCTATTTGGGGCAGGGCAATGTTTCGCTGGTACGCGAAGCCCTGCATGAACGGCGCACGCTGCTGCACAGTGCGCCCCATATCGCGCAGCCCCTGGCTTTTGTCGTTCCCGCCTACCGGTGGTGGGAAAAGCCTTTTTACGGCCTGGGCCTGAAGCTTTACGACCAGCTGGCCGGTGACGCGGGCCTTGGCAATACCGAACTATTAGGCAGGCAGGCGACTTTTTCCTTGATTCCGGCGGCCCGACCCCAAGGGCTGCGCGGCGGGGTGCTCTACTGGGATGGCCAGTTCAACGATGCGCGCCTGGCCATCGCCATAGCCCGCACCGCAGCCCGGCAAGGCGCATTGCTTGTCAACTACTGCCGGGCCGAGGCCTTGTTGTATGAGGGCGGTCGCATCGCCGGATTGCGCTGCACAGATACGCGCAGCGACACGTCCTACCGGGTTCGCAGTCAATGCGTGATCAACGCCGCCGGCGTGTGGGTGGACGCCTTGCGCGAACAAGACGCCCAGCAGGAGTCCGCCGCCGCTTTCAAGCCGCTGGTGGCGCCCAGTCAGGGAGTGCATTTGGTGGTGGATCGCAGTTTTCTGCAAGGCGATACCGCCCTGATGGTGCCTAAAACTTCGGACGGGCGGGTGCTTTTCGCCGTGCCCTGGCTGGGTAAAGTCATTTTGGGCACCACAGACACCCCGCGCCAGGATTTATCCCGCGAGCCGCGGGCCTTCAAGGAAGAGGTGGACTTTATTTTGGGCGAGGCCGGCAACTACCTGCGCCGCGCGCCCAAGCGCGCCGATGTGCGCAGCATTTGGGTGGGCTTGCGCCCTCTGGTCAAACACCAGGACGATCAGGACACCAAAACCCTGAGCCGGGAGCACAC
>JAEMRG010000346.1 GCA_016463455.1 Rhodoferax sp. | reverse complement strand
CCGCCAAAGCCGATGATGCAGTCGGCCTGGTGCGCCTTGTAGCTTGCTGCGCCATCCATGACTTGGCTACACGTCGGGTTACCGAATACGCCGGAAAAAACCGCCACCTCCAAGCCTGCCAAATGCGTTTGAAACTCGGCCAACACCGGCAAGGCGCCCAGGGCCCGGTCGGTCACGATGAGCGGGCGCTTAAGGCCTTGTTCCTGCAAATGGGCGGCAACTAGTTTGCGCGCGCCTGCGCCAAAGCGGATGGGGGTGGGGAAGGAGAAAGAAGTGATGCTCATAGAAAAATGCTCAAAAAAATAATATGGATGGTGTCAAGGTGCAAAAGACAGGGCTTTTGCACCGCGCCCTTAAATGATCTCGAAATAGCGTTTGAGTTCCCAGTCGGTCACGCCGTCAAGCCACTGGCGCCATTCCCATTCCCGGGTGGCGGCGAAGTGATCGACAAAGGTGTCGCCGAGCCAGTCGCGGGCGATGGTGGATTCGCGGAAATTGCGTGTGGTCTCTATCAAGGTACGCGGCGCGCGCGGGATGTCATCCGCGCCCTGGTTGGTACCGGTGATCGCCGGGGCCTTGAGCTTGAGACCTTTTTCCACGCCGTCCAAGCCTGCGGCGATGACGGCTGCCATCGCCAGGTAGGGGTTGACATCGGCGCCGGGGCAGCGCGTTTCCAAGCGGGTGGACTTGGGCGAACCGGCAATGACGCGAAAGCTGGCGGTGCGGTTGTCCACGCCCCAAGTGGGTTTGACCGGCGCCCAAAAACCATCGACCAGGCGCTTGTAGCTGTTGATGGTGGGCCAGAACATGGGGGCAAACTCCATCAGGCAAGCTACTTGCCCGGCCAGGTAGCTTTCAAACATTTTGCTCATGCCGTGGCGGCCTTTGGCATCAGCAAACAAATTGTTTTTACCATCGCTTAAAGACTGGTGGATATGGCCGCTGCAACCGGGCAGGTGCTGGTTCCACTTGGCCATAAAGCTGGGCATGATGTCATAGCGCTTACCGATCTCGCGTGCACCGGTTTTGAACAAAATCGCGCGGTCGGCTTGCTCCAGCGCTTCAGAAAAGGCAATCGCCGCTTCATAGACGCCGGGGCCGGTTTCGGTATGCAGGCCTTCGATGGGCACGCCAAAGGCTTGCATATCGTCCATCAAGGCATTGAAAAAACCGCCGTTGTCCGCCATGCGCAAGAGCGAATAGCCAAACATGCCGGGGGTGAGCGAGGTCGGCCCCACGCCTTTTTTATCGGCCCAGCTTTGCGGCGTCTCTTTGAAGTTAAACCATTCAAACTCCATCCCGGTCATGGGCGTGAAACCCATTTTGTGCGCTCGCGCCAGTACGCGCTTTAAGGTCTGGCGCGGGCACACCGCGTAGGGCGAGCCATCGGCATTGACAAACTCGCCCAGAAAAAACGGCACCTGGTTGTCCCAGGGCACATTGCGGGCCGTGTTCAGGTCTAGGCGCGCCAGCGCATCGGGGAAGCCGTGTTGCCAGCCGGTGACGCTGGCGTTGTCGTAGCAGGTGTCATGGGCGTCCCAGCCAAAGACCACGTCGCAAAAACCAAAGCCGCCCGCCGGATAGGGCTGGACGGCGCCCATGAACTTGTCGATATGCAGGTATTTGCCGCGCAAGATACCGTCAATGTCGCTAACCGCTACCTTGACCTTTTTGCTGCCGCCTTTCGCGACGGCGGCAACGGCCGGGTGTTGTTTGTTACTTGCCATGAATTCCTCCGTTTTCGTTCACACTGCACAGGCAAGAATACTACGGACTGCGGTTCGGACAAAAATAGAAAGTACGGCCGCCAGCGTCGGTAAGCCCTAGCGATACGCGCTGAACAGCGGATAGGGCTCAGGCTTTGCGCACCACCACCAGGCCTTTGAGGTACTCACCTTCAGGAAAATTCAGCGTCATCGGGTGGTCGGGCGCTGCGCCCAGGCGTTCGCTGATAAAACCGTCCACCCCGGCGTCTGCGCCCGCAGAGGCGACGATCTTGTGAAACAGATCCGCGCTGATGCCGCCCGAGCAGGAAAAGGTAAACAGCACACCTTGCGGCTCTAAAATTTGCAGGGCCAGGCGGTTGATGTCTTTGTAAGCACGCGCTGCGCGCTCGGCGTGCGCAATCGTGGGGGCCAGCTTGGGCGGGTCCAGCACGATGGCGTCAAAGCGGCGTCCCTCTTTGGCAAAGCGGCGCAAGCTGGCGTTGACATCGGCATCAACAAATTCGGCGCGCTCGGCCGCAAAGCCATTGCGCGCCACAT
>JAEMRG010000067.1 GCA_016463455.1 Rhodoferax sp. | reverse complement strand
AGTGTTGCCAAAGAACGCTTGCAACTCATACTCGCGCACGAGCGCAGCGGACGCAATGCCTTCGAGCCCGATTACATGGCGGATTTGCAGCGCGATTTGATTGCGGTAATCAGCAAATACATCAAAATCAACCCAAACGACATCAAGGTACAACTAGAGCGTCAAGACAATCTAGAGGTGCTTGAAGTAAAGATAGAGCTGCCGGACGCGCGATAGATTTTTAAGCTGAACTGGTGGCTACGTCCACCGCAGTTTTGTCCAGTACCCTGCGCAGCACAAAGCTCGAATGCACCCCGGTCACGCCGGCGATACGGGTAATGCGTTGCAGCAGTAGTGACTGGTAATGGTCCATGTCCCGCACAATCACTTTAAGTTGGTAATCAGCCTCCTGCCCGGTGATGAGCAGGCACTCCAAGACCTCGGGCAGCACTGCAATTTCAGCTTCGAAATGCGCGAAGCGTTCAGGGGTGTGAACGTCCATGGAAATATGGATGAGCGCAACCAAAGTCAAACCCAGTTTGCGCGCATCCACATGCGCCCGATAGCCCAGAATCAAGCCCGCCTCTTCCAATGCACGTACCCGGCGCAAACACGGCGAAGGCGATAAACCAATGCGATCGGCCAAATCCTGGTTGTTGATGCGGCCATCTTCTTGCAGCAGCTGAAGAATTTGGTGGTCAAAACGGTCTAGTTTCATCCTTAACCTGTATCTCCCGAGACCCGGGCATTGCCAGTGAAAACATCATGGTGGGCCGGTGTGCAGGCCCGCCATGCAGACTTTATATCTTAGGCTTTCGCCGCCACGTGTTACATTAGCGTCGCAGATAAGGCGTTCTACACGCCCAGCACCTTCCCGGCAGAGGACGGTGCCAAGCTTCTGCTAGTCGATGCCACAACAGGCTTTTACGCCTACTTTGCGACTTTTCTTTCCTTTGTCACTTGCGCCCTGCCGAGCGTAGTGGATTTCTACTTTCATGATGTACAGACAATTTTCCGCCGCCCAACAAGCCGCGACCACCATCGGTAAATACCGCATTGCCGCCTTGCCGGCCCGTCTTGGCGCTAGCCAGTTTTGCGCCCAGGTGTCGATTGCTAGTGGCCAGGGACAGGCCAGCACCGACCGCGTGATGCGCTTTACCCCCGTTTTTCATAGCCATGACGCAGCGGCACAATATGCACTAGAGCAAGGCATCGGCTGGGCCCACAGCGCCCTAGGCAGCCCCTAAACCCCCGCGAACATGCCACAATCCGCATTGCGAGCAAAAGGAAACCTATGGCAAAAGAAGAGTTAATTGAAATGATGGGCATTGTTAACGAGGTATTACCAGATACCCGTTTCCGTGTGACCTTGGATAACGGTCACCAGCTGATCGCTTATTCGGCTGGAAAAATGCGTAAAAACCACATTCGTATCCTGGCCGGCGACCGCGTATCGCTGGAGCTGTCGCCCTATGATTTGAGCAAAGGCCGCATCAATTTCCGCCATATCGAAGGTCGTGGCCCCATGGTGCCGCGCCGTACCGCTGGTTAATTCTTAAGTGCCAGCGTCCGTCGCTTGCGCACCGCCAGCGCTAGGCTTTGCAACACCGGCGCTGTTTGCGCCGTGCTGATGCAAGCATCGGTCACCGAAACCCCGTGTTCTAAAGCCTTCCCTGCTATTTTGTCCTGACGGCCTTCACGCAGGTGGCTCTCCACCATCAGCCCGCTAATGCGCATGTCACCCTGCGCAATCTGCTCGGCCACCGCTTGCGCAACATCGATCTGGCGGGCATATTGTTTGCTGCTGTTGGCGTGCGAGACATCAATCATCAACTGCGCACGCAAACCCGAAGCTTCCAGTAAGCCGCAAGCAGCTTGCACATCCGCAGCGCTGTAATTGGGCTGTTTGCCTCCCCGCAAAATAATGTGGCAGTCCGCGTTACCCTGGGTTTCAAATACCGCTGCCTGGCCCCACTTGGTCATGCCCATAAACGCGTGTGCCGATTGGGCTGCGAGCATGGCATCGACGGCCACTTTAACGCCGCCATCGGTGCCGTTTTTAAACCCCACGGGGCAACTCAGGCCGCTTGCCAATTGGCGGTGACTTTGGCTTTCGGTGGTGCGGGCACCAATGGCGCCCCAACTCACCAGATCACTGATGTACTGCGGACTGAGCAAATCTAAAAACTCGGTCCCCACGGCCAGGCCTATATTGACGATATCCAGCAGCAAAGCGCGTGCTAGGGTCAAACCTTGGTTGATCGAAAAGCTACCATCCATATGCGGATCATTGATGTAGCCTTTCCAGCCCACCGTGGTGCGTGGTTTTTCAAAATAGCAACGCATCACGATCAATAAATCATCCGCCAAGCTTTCGGACTGTGTCTGCAGCCAATGCGCATATTCCATAGCCTGGTCATGGTCATGGATGGAGCAGGGCCCCACCACCACCAACAGTCGATCATCGCGTCCATGCAGCACATCGCAAATAGATTTGCGACTTTGTTCCACGCGGGCCAACACGGTTTCGGAGGCCGGTAATTGTTCTTGTAGCAGGGCTGGTGCAATCAGTGGCCGAATGGACTGGATACGGGTGTTGTCGGTACGGGATTGGTCTGGGGAAGTGGGCATGGTGATGGCGCAGCGGCAAAGCTGGCATTGTCCCGCGAAAACACGCAGCCTTTATGATGGAAACCCAACCGACGGAGATGGCTATGCCTGAAGCAGCACGGATTCAAACCTTTAGCGAGTTTTATCCCTTTTATTTGGGCGAGCACGCTAACCGAACCTCGCGGCGCCTGCATTTTGTGGGCTCGAGCATTGGCTTGGTATTGCTGTTGACCGCCGTGGTCAGCCTCAATGCCTGGCTGATTCCTCTGTCTTTGCTACAAGGTTACGCCTTTGCGTGGGTGGGGCATTTTTTCTTTGAGCACAACCGCCCGGCGACATTTAAGTACCCGCTTTTTAGCTTCATGGGCGATTGGCGCATGTGGTGGGACATGCTGCGTGGGCGTATCGCGTTTTAGATTTGTCCGGTTTTAGGCGGAAAACACCTCATCACCTAGCTCAAACGAGATGAAGGCAGCCGCCGCATCTAGCGCACCGGTTTTGGGTACGCAGAAAAACTGTATTTCCGATGCTGGTGCCAACAATTTGTAAGTACCCCCCTCATAACTTCCGCTCACGCGAATGAAGTCTGGCGCGCAAAATACCAACGATTGCACATCAATCGAGGCGCCCCCATGCACTAAGGCTAATAAGCCCGGTTGTAAATCGGGTGGCAATTGACCGCGCCATGCTTGCAGGGATTGGGCCAGCGCGCGCAAAAGGCTTTCGGCAGATGCCTGGATTTTGGCGCTCGGTGGTGTGCAGATGGTTACGCTATCGCTAGCTCCAATACAGTTCGCAGTCAATGGCGGTATTTTGGCTTTGCGGGCCGTGATCTGACTTAAAGCGGACTGTGTTGCCGGCATCTTGGCGCCTTTGAGCGCCTGCAAAAGAAGCGGCTCTTGCAGAGCTTCGAGACTAATCCTTTTATGCACATGGCAGGAGACCTTGTTCATGGTGTTCATACCCACTTAAAAGGGCGCCTGTTACCCGCAAACGAAGGGATTTTCGCTAACGCACGCCTGACAAGCCGTGTTTATACAACAAATTGCAATGTTTTGTAATTAAAAAATGATTTATAAATAAATAAAAAAATTCAATACCGTGTGGTGTGCTAGCTGGTGCTGCGTAGCCGCGCTGCGCCCGGCACTCCAAGCTCAGGATGCAAGCGGCCGGCCAGCAACCAAGCACCTAGCAATATCAGCGCGCCCACCGCAAATACGCCGACCACGGGCGCAAATTGCAGCACAAGCCAGGCAATTGCCGGGGACACGATGCCTGACACGTCGCGAAAACTGGAATAGACCGCTGACATCTCCGTGCGCTCCGACGGCTTGACCGACATGAGAAAGGGCAGGCCTGCACACGTGTCTAACAAGACTAAAAACACGGTGCCGACCAATAACAAACCGACCGTCACCCAGGGCCAATGCGAGAGCGCGGTGGCAGCCAGGTAGCAAGCACTGGCGCCCAGGCAGCCAGCTTGGATAGCGGTGCGGACCGAGCGCCTTTGCATCCACGCCAGCATCAAGGGCGCTAGAAACAGCCCTATATTCGCCACCGAACTGGCCACGCCGCCGACTTGTTCCCCCAGGTCGTTTTCCACCGCAAAAATGCCCAAATAGACAAAAAACATCCACCAAGCACAAGAACGTACTAAGGGCAACACCCAGGCGGTCACCAAGCGGGGCTGCGAAAAAAACCGGACGATGAGGGCCAAAGGATTGGCCCGGCGAGAGTCATGTGTTGGCGCGGCGTCGCTACCGGTGCCCCGGGCCAGAAACTTGCCATCGCCCAAGGGTGTTTTCCAAATCAACCAGGCCATCCAACTAGCCGCCCCAGCCAGCAAAATAAAAGGCGCGCCGCCCCACACCGACAATAACCAGACCCCAGCAAACGGCCCTATGGCCCAACCGGCACCGCCGTAAAACAGGCGCATAGTTTCTAAGCGGCTGAAATCGGTTTTTTCCAAGTGGTCCAACACATAGCTGTTGTAGCAAACAAAGGAAATGGCCGCTGCGATGGCGGCGCACAACAGCGCCAAAGTCGTCCACTTGCCTTGCAATAGGCCCAATGCACTGGCCACCAGATACAAACTCACCGAACCCAAATACACCTGCCGCCGTGTCAATACGCGGACCAGGGCCGGCACCATAAGCGCCGCCAGCAAAGATGCCAAACCGACACAGAAATAGATTTCTGAAACCCGCTGCGCACTGGCCCAGGCACGGTAGAGCAATAAGGGAAACACCGACAAAGTACAACCCCGGCACAAGGCCTCTAGCCCCGCAATACGGGCAAAGGACTCGACCGTGGGTTGCGGTGAAACAGAAAGAGGCGGGCTGGACATAGGGCTCAATGCAGGAGCGCCGATTGTGCCCTGCCTCCTAGGGTCCACTGTTTTTCCGAAGTGGGTGCAGGCAGGAGGCGAAAGCCCAGCCTAATTCCGATCTGTCGGCAGTAAATAGATCTGTCCGATCGTATGCAGATGGAGTGAAATGTATATAATGTACAAAATAAAAGTAAATTTTAACTCATTATGACTATATCTGTAGCCCAATCCCGCCAGCAGCTTTCTGCCCTGATCGCAGCGGCTCAGCAACAACCCCAGGTCATCACCAAGCACAACACCCCCGTGGCAGTGCTGGTGTCTGCCGAATACTTCGCCCGCAGCGAGGCCGTTGTCAAACCCCCGGCAGAGAGCATTTATCAGCAGGTGCTGCAACTAAGAGAGACCTTCGCGCCACAAGACAACACCGGCCTTGCCGGGCCAGACCTCGTAGCGCGTCCATCGGCATGGCAGCGCGCCAATGCCTTTGCTGACCTTAGCTAAAGCGGCCTCAAGATGATCGCCACCGTCGTTCTGGCTGACACCAACGTTATCAGTGAGTTCGTTAAAAGCACCCCCGACGTGCAAGTGATGCGCTGGCTGCAATCGGTGCAATTGATGGCCATCTCAGCCATCACCCTGGAAGAAGCCCACTTCGGGCTGGCCTGGCAACCCAACACCCGCAAACTGGCCCTGTTCAACGCATTGGTGCAACGCCTGCACGCCGTGTACCCCATAACTCCCGCCATCGCGCAGCGCGGCGGCGTGTTGCGTGGGCAGTTCCAGGCCCAAGGCATCGTGCGCAGTGCCCCCGACATGCTGATTGCCGCCACCGCCATCGAGCACCAATTGGTGCTGGCCACCCGTAACGTGCGCGACTTCATGGGCTGCGGCGTACAAGTCGTCAACCCGTTTGATGGTTTTTAAGTCAAATGTGCATCCCTCGCAAAACGTGGGCGAGAATCTGCTGATGCAGGGGCCGCTGGAAAGCGTCGCCCTAACGCCGGCCCATTGACTGCAAGTTTGAAATATTGTTATCAGCCTCCAACACTCAGGCCATGCTCCACTACGAAACTGTCCCCGTTACCCCGTTCGAGCAAAACTGCTCGATTGTTTGGTGCGACCAGACCCACAAGGCGGCCATCATCGATCCCGGCGGCGATCTGGATCTTTTGATTGCAACAACCAAAGATCTGGGCGTGACGCTCGAACAAATCTGGATAACCCATGCCCATGTGGACCATGCGGCGGCTACGCAAGACCTGGCGGACCGCTTGGGCCTGCCCATCATCGGGCCGCATTCGGGCGATCAGTTTTGGATCGATGGCCTGCCCATGGCGGCCGCTACCTACGGTTTTCCGCCGGCGCGGCCCTTCAAGCCTACGCGCTGGCTTAAAGATGGCGACACCGTCAGCCTGGGCGAGCATGTGCTGCAAGTGCGCCACTGCCCCGGCCACACGCCCGGGCATGTGGTGTTTTATTCGGCGGAAATGAACCGTGCCTTTGTGGGCGACGTTTTGTTTGCAGGCAGCGTAGGCCGTACCGATTTTCCGCAGGGCAACCATGCCGATTTGATGCACAGCATCACCCATCGTTTATGGCCTATGGGCAATGACACGGTCTTTATTCCCGGCCACGGCCCTGAAAGCAGTTTTGGCGTGGAGCGCGCAAGCAATCCCTATGTCGTGGGCACTTGAATTGGTGCAAGGCGTATGAGCATTGCTTCGGTGCGCGCTTTTTTTCAGGCGCGCCAGATCGACATGCCGATCGTGGAGCTGGACCTCAATACCTCTACCGTGGCCCTGGCCGCACAAGCCCATGGCGTCGAGCCCGGTCGAATTGCCAAGACCCTGGCCTTTAAGTTGGCCGATGGCAAAGTAATTCTGCTGGTGGCGCGGGGCGATGCGCGCATCGACAACGCCAAGTTCAAAGCCGCTTTCGGCAAGGGCAAGATGCTCGCACTCGAAGAGGTCGAGGCGCTCACGGGCCATCCCGTGGGCGGTGTCTGCCCCTTCGGCCTGGCAACGCCATTACCGGTCTATCTGGACCGCAGCCTGCTGGCCTTTGATGAAGTATTACCCGCTGCCGGCTCGGTCAACAGCGCTTTGCGCATCAGCCCGCAGTTCATGGCCGAGTTGACTCAGGGCCAATGGGTTGACGCCTGCCAATAGGCGTCTGTTCTGCCGCCTGGCCCTCTCTTTGTGCACTTGGTCGCAAAGTGCTGGCAGGCGGCTGGGGCCCTGCCTACAGTGCGGTCCAAAGCGCGCACTGTGCGCCCTCACCCAACACCAAGGATTGCTAGATGAATGCCTCCCCTCCCACCCCAGCCGCCGGCGATGACCGCTGGAGCCGCCGCTGGCATGCACTGCGTGCCGGTGCTGTGCGCTACTTTCATGCCTATGGCAACTGGCTTGTGAGTATCAGCTGGTGGCGCTTTTTACTCATTTCCATCCTGGTGCTGATCCTGGCGGGTATCACCACCTCAATCTTGGACGAAAGTTCGGGCCATCAGCATCGTCATGCGGTGGTGGTGAAAAAAGTCAAGCCGATCCCCAGCCCGGAGGCGCCGGCCACCGATGCCTCAGCCCCGGTGGCCAAGGGCAAGGTGTCGGTGCGAATCGACGAGACCGGCGTGCACATCAGCGCGCAAGACCCCGAAGGCAAAGCCGCGCAATTGCAGATCGACGAAAAAGGCGTGCGTATCAGCACGCCCGCCGATGCGCCCGCCAGCGCTGCGCAGGGCGGGGCTTCGGCTGCCAAACCAGGCGTGAACATTCAAATTGGCCCCAACGCTAGCGAGCAGGAGGTCGAGCAAGCCCTGGAGACCGTGCGCCGCGCCTTAGAAGGCCAAACCCAAGCGCAAGGCGACGAGGTGGATGTGCACTTTGGCGCCGACGAAGGCGATGTAGAGCGTGGCGACAGCCTGCCTAACCTGGCCCTGTTGTTGATCGTCGCTTCCTTGATTCTCAAAATCACTTATCGCGGTCGCATCCAGGCGGAGGCGGTTGCCGCTGCTGCCACCCAAGTGGCCGAAACCGAGTCGCTCAAGCGCCAGGTGATGGAGGCGCGCATGGCCGCCATGCAGGCCCAAATGGAGCCCCACTTTTTGTTCAACACGCTGGCCGGCATTGAGCACCTGATTGAGACCGACCCGCCGCGCGCCGCCACCATGCAAAAAAGCCTGATCGCCTTTTTGCGCGCCGCCATGCCCACACTGCGCGAAGCCAATGCCCAGGCCGAGCGCGATTTGGGTCGCGAACTGGCGGTGGTGCAGCCCTACCTGGAGCTCATGCGTATGCGCATGGAAGAGCGCCTGCAGTTTGACTTGCAAGTGCCCCAGGGCCTGCGCAGCGCCCGCTTTCCGCCCATGATGCTGCAAAGCCTGGTTGAAAACGCCATCCGCCACGGCCTGGAGCCCAAGGCCGAAGGCGGCAGCATCAACGTGCGCGCCGAGGTGCAAGACGGCCAGTTGATTGTGCAGGTACAAGATACCGGCGTGGGCTTTGCGCCTGATGCGCCGGGGTCATCCACCGGGGCCGAGGGCGGTGGCATCGGCTTGTCCAACATCCGCGCGCGTTTGCAACTTTTGTACGGCGCAAAAGCCACGCTGCTAACTAGCAGCCCCAGCACCGGTGGCGCTTGTGTCACCATTACCGTTCCCTATCAATTGGGTGCGCCATGATCGCCCCTCAAACGCCGGAGAGTCTTCCATGATCAGCACCAGTTTGCGTTGGATCGCCCGCCTTTTGTTTGTGGTCGTGTTGCTGGCCCTGGTGGCGGCCGGTCTGGGTGGCTTGCAATGGCAGCCCGATGTGATGCTCAGCGTCAACGGCCAAGCCGTCACCCTGCCAGGCTTGGCCTGGTTCGCTATTGGCGCAGCCGTATTACTGGGCATGCTGGTGCTCGCCACCTTGGCGGTGTTGCCGCTCTTGGTGTTTTTGGTACCGGTATTCGCGGTGCTGGCGGTCATCGCCCTGGTCTGCGCCGGTCTGGGCGTGCTCAGCATGGTGCTCTGGGGCGTGCTGCCACTGT
>JAEMRG010000066.1 GCA_016463455.1 Rhodoferax sp. | reverse complement strand
ACCGTCAGGCAGGTATTCAGGAGCAAAGTGCCTTGTTGCGCCCACGCAACAAGGCTGCCGCCGGGCGCCGGCATAGCCGGCCAGGCTTCGCCCAAGTCGCGCTGGCGCTCTTTGAAGATGTTGCGGAGCGATGGCGGCAGCGCCTGGCCTGGTGCGACGGAAAAGGCTAAGCCCTCGGCCTGGCCGCGTCGGTGGTAGGGGTCCTGACCCAGGATGACGGTGTGCACCGCATGCAAAGGCGTCAGTGCCAAAGCCCGCAAAGGCTGTGGCGGAAATATCACCGCGCCTTCGCTTATACGGCGCTTCAGAAAAGCGAGTAGCGCCACGCCTCTGGCGCTCTTGAAAAAGCGATCAACCACCGGGCGCCAGTCCGTAGCAACCGGCCAGTCACCCGGGTCGGAGGTTTGCAAATACGCCTTAGCGGCTGCCCCGGGGAATAACTCCACGCCCTCAACCGAACAAGGCGGCCAGGGCCAGGCCGGGATCGGGCGCGCGCATAAAGGCTTCGCCCACCAAGAATGCATTCACGCCAGCGGCGCCCAGGCGCAGCACATCGTCGCGCTGCAAGATGCCGCTCTCTGTCACCACCAGTCGGTCGGCGGGCACTAGGGCGCGCAGCTGCAAGGTGGTGTCCAGCGAGACTTCAAAGGTTTTGAGATTGCGGTTGTTGATACCAATCAGCCGGGTTTTAAGCCGCAGCGCGCGCTCCAGCTCCGGCTGGTCATGCACTTCCACCAGCACAGCCATATCCAAACTGCAGGCGATGGCTTCGAAATCCTGCATTTGCGCATCGCTCAGGCAGGCGGCGATCAAGAGTACGCAATCGGCACCCATGGCGCGTGACTCGTAAATTTGGTAGGCATCGACCATGAAGTCTTTGCGCAGCACCGGCAGGTGGCAGGAGGCGCGGGCTTGTTTGAGGTAATCCACACTGCCCTGAAAAAACTGCATATCGGTGAGCACCGACAAGCAGGCCGCTCCATGCTCGGCATAGCTTTGGGCAATGTCGGCGGGAATAAAGTCCTCGCGCAACACGCCTTTGGACGGGCTGGCCTTTTTTACTTCAGCAATCACGCCTGGTTTGCCCGCAGCCATTTTTGCGCGCAGGCTGGCTTCAAAGTCGCGGGTGAGCACCCGCGAGTGCGCGTCGGCTCGCACCGCCTCCAGTGGCTTTCGCTTTTGCGCTGCGGCGATCTCTTCGCGCTTGACCGCTACGATCTTGTCCAGAATGTCACTCATGTTTGCTTTCGTGCGGCCAGGCCGCGCTTGGATGTGAACTAGGCTTGCGATTGCGCTGACTTAGGCGCCAGCTGCTTGAAAAGTTTTGGAAAATGCGACGAGGCTCTGCATTTTCGCCTTGGCCTGACCCGAGGCAATGACCGCGCGGGCCAGCGCAATACCTTCGGCCATCGTGTTAGTCACATTCGCTGCATACAAAGCGACACCGGCATTGAGGGCCACGATATCGCGCGCTGCGCCGGGATGGTTGTCCAGCACCGACATCATCATGGCCATGGACTCATGCGCGGTTTCCACCCGCAGGGCACGGTTACTGGCCATGACTAAGCCGAAGTCTTCGGGGTGGATTTCGTACTCGGTGATCTGCCCATTGCGTAGTTCGCCGACCAGGGTGGCTGCGCCCAGGCTCACTTCATCCAAGCCGTCGCGGCCATAGACCACCACCGCATGCTCGGCACCTAAACGCTCCAAGGCGCGCACCTGAATACCGACCAAATCGGCGTGGAAAACGCCCATCAGGATGTTGGGCGCAGAGGCCGGGTTGGTGAGGGGCCCCAGGATGTTGAAGATAGTTTTAATACCTAGCTCGCGGCGCACCGGGCCGACGTTTTTCATCGCCGGATGGTGATTGGGCGCAAACATAAAGCCGACGCCATGGATCTCGATGCATTGGGCAATGGCGGCGGGGGACAAATTGATATTGAGGCCTAGCGCTTCGAGCACATCGGCGCTCCCGCTTTTGCTGCTGACGCTGCGCCCGCCGTGTTTACTGACTTTGGCCCCCGCAGCGGCAGCCACAAACATGGAACAGGTGGAGATGTTGAAGGTATGCGAGCCATCGCCGCCCGTGCCCACGATGTCTACCAAATGTTTTTTGTCCGCCACTTCCACCTTGGTGGAAAACTCGCGCATCACCTGGGCCGCTGCGGTAATTTCGCCAATCGTTTCTTTCTTCACACGCAAGCCGGTAATCAGGGCCGCCATCATGACCGGCGACATGTCGCCCGACATGATTTGGCGCATCAAGTGCAGCATTTCGTCATGGAATATCTCGCGGTGTTCGATGGTGCGCTGCAAGGCTTCCTGCGGCGTGATTTTGGTGGGAACTGCGGGGATGGGGGACATCGAAAACTCCTAAGACGAAGAAGGCGCATCCGATAGCGCCAGTTGAATACCAAAAGCCATAAACATGCAGGCCGCTACACCATCAAACACGCGCAAGGCCCTCTGCAACAGCGCGACGCGGCGCGCCATCCAAGCAGCGCCCCAGGCATAAGCGCTACTCACCAGCAAACCATTGACCGTGAACAAAATGCCCAGGGCCCAAAAGTACAGCGGCTTATCGGCGGTATCTGCTGGAATGAACTGCGGCACAAAGGCCAGAAAGAAAAGTGCCACCTTGGGGTTGAGCACATTGGTGCCAAAGCCCTGCAAGAAAACACTGCGCGCACTGATCATGGGCTGCACTAAATCGTCGACAAAAAAAGACTGCGGTGCGGGCGCCAGCGCAGAACGCAAAAGGCCCCAAGCGACGTACAAGAGATAGGCCGCACCAAGCCACTTGAGCATGGCAAAAGCCTGGCTGGAACCTGCCAGCAATGCACTGAGACCCCAAGCCCCTGCGCTCACATGCACCAGGCAACCCGCCGCCACGCCCAATCCGGCAAAGCAGCCAGCGCGTGCGCCACTGCGCAAAGCATGGCGCACCACCAGCAGAACATCAGGCCCGGGCGTCAGGTTGAGCACAATGCCCGCAAGCGTGAACAAAACAAGGTGATGGCTTTGCATGGTGCGAAGCGTGGGCGCTGCGGTATCAAGCCTTAAAGAAACTGCGGATGGCCCCGATGGCTTTTTCCACCCCTGCGCCATCCACATCCAGATGGGTGACAAAGCGCAAACGGTAAAGACCGGTGGCGCGCACGCCGCTTGCTTGCAAGTGGGCCATCAAGGCCGCCGACTGCTGGCGCGCTGCGCCTTGTAAATCCACAAAAACAATATTGGTCTGCGGCGCTTCTACCGCCAGGCTTTCCATCCCCTGCAAGCCTTGGGCCAGGCGGTTTGCCAAAGCATGGTCCTCGGACAGGCGTTCAATATGGTGGTCCAGCGCATACAGGGCCGCCGCGGCCAGTACGCCGGACTGGCGCATGCCGCCGCCAAGCATTTTGCGTACCCGGTGCGCCCGGCCAATGAATGCCCGGCTGCCGCACAAAGCCGAGCCGACCGGAGCCCCTAAGCCCTTGCTAAAACACACCGACGCGCTGTCAAAACACTGCGCGATACGACGCGCCTCCAGTTGCGCAGTGCTACCTAGCGCCGCCGCTTGCGCCGCGGCTGCATTGAACAAGCGCGCGCCGTCCAGGTGGCGGTACAAGCCCTTGTCCTGCGCCAACTTGGTGGCCGATTGCACATAGTCGAAAGGCAGCAACTTGCCACCCAGGGTGTTTTCAAGACACAGCAGGCGCGACTTGGCGAAGTGCGCGTCATCGGGTTTGATGGCGTCTTCAATCTCCTGCAAATTCAAGCTGCCGTCACTTTGGTTGTGCAAAGGCTGCGGCTGCACGCTGCCCAAGACGGCGGCACCGCCGCCTTCCCAGCGGTAGCAATGCGCTAATTGGCCAACAATATATTCATCGCCGCGCTCGCAATGGGCCATGATGCCGCACAAATTGCTTTGGGTTCCAGTGGGCACAAACAGCGCGGCCTCAAAGCCAAGCATGCCCGCAATGCGCTCCTGCAAGGCATTCACCGTAGGGTCGTCGGCGAACACATCATCGCCCAAAGGCGCGGACATCATGGCGGCGCGCATTGCGGCGGTAGGCTGGGTGACCGTATCGCTGCGTAAATCAACTAAGGTGGTCATGCTAAAAGCGTCCTGATGGTGGTTCAAAGGCCGGCAATCTTATCGGAGGGGCTCAGAGCGGCGGTTACTGCAAAAAATTGCGCAACATCGCATGGCCGTGCTCGGTGAGTATGCTTTCTGGATGGAATTGCACGCCTTCCATGCGTACCTCTGCCGCTAAGCCGGTGTGACGCACACCCATGATTTCGCCATCCTCGGTCCAGGCCGTCACCGCTAATTCTTTCGGACAGGTCGCACGGTCGATCGCCAGCGAGTGGTAACGGTTCACGGTAAAGCTTTCCGGCAGACCGGCAAACACGCCCTCACCCGTGGTTTGGATGACACTGGTTTTGCCATGCATCAGTTGCCGTGCGCGCACAATATTTCCGCCTAGCGCCGCGCCTATGCTTTGGTGACCCAGACACACACCCAAAATAGGCAACTTACCCATGAAATATTGAATGGCCGCCACGGAAATACCGGCCTCAGCCGGGGAGCACGGGCCTGGCGAAATCACCAAACGGTCCGGCGCGTGATCCGCGATGCCTTGTAGGGTGATTGCGTCATTGCGAAACACTTGCACATCGGCACCCAGTTCGCCAAAGTACTGAACGATGTTGTAGGTGAAACTGTCGTAGTTATCGATCATCAGTACTTTCATGGTGCCACTCCTTGGCGTAGGCGCAAAAATTCTTGGTCCTCAAAGGCAATGGATTGCTCGATAAGCGCCTGGTAGGCTGCCTGCGCGATCTGTGGCGGGAAGCCCTGCGCCTGCATGGCCTGGCCCACGCGCTGGACGATGTACTGCACACGCTCGTTATCGCGCACCTGGTGCTGGTGCTGTTTGATACGCGCCGCCTGCGTCATATAGCTGGTGCGCTGGGCCAACAGCGCCACAATTTGCATATCCAAATCGTCAATGCATTGGCGTACCTGCGCCATGGTGCTGCACGCAATAGGACCCGTGTTTTGCATCGCTTCCATTACAAACCCTCCAATCCGGATTCAACTAACTCGGCCGCGCGCAGCAAGGCGCGGGCTTTGTGCTCGGTTTCGGCCCACTCCATTTCAGGCACGCTGTCGGCCACGACGCCAGCGGCCGCCTGCACATACAAGGTCTGGTTTTTGATGATGCCAGTGCGTATGGCAATGGCCACGTCCATGTCGCCGGCATAACTCAGGTAGCCGCAGGCACCGCCGTAAATACCACGTTTTACCGGCTCGAGCTGGTCAATTACCTCCATGGCGTGTACTTTGGGCGCGCCGGTCAGGGTACCTGCAGGGAAGCTTGCCTTGAGCACATCCATGCTGCGCATGCCAGGCAACAAGCTACCCTCCACATTGCTAACAATATGCATAACATGGCTATACCGCTCCACACAAAAAGCATCGCTCACTTTGACGCTGCCGGTCTGCGCAATGCGTCCTATGTCGTTGCGCGCCAGGTCAATCAACATGACATGTTCGGCGCGCTCTTTGGGGTCGTTTACCAATTCTTCTTCCGCCGCTTTGTCCAGTTCGGGCGTGGCGCCCCGTGGGCGCGTTCCTGCCAGCGGGCGGATGGTCACTTTGGTCTGGCCGTCGGCAATTTCCTGGCGTACCAGAATTTCCGGGCTGGCGCCGATCACATAAAAATCCGGCGCACCGTCCGCCGTGGCGCCGCTGAAGTTGTAGTAATACATATAAGGGCTGGGATTGAGCGAGCGCAAGGCGCGGTACAAACTCAGCGGCGACTGGGTGTATTTTTTCTTGATGCGCTGGCCGACCTGCACTTGCATAAAGTCGCCGCCAGCAATCATTTCCTTGGCCCGTACCACCGCAGCCAGATAGTCCTCTTTGGAAAAATCACGCACCGCTGCGTGCGGCGGGCTTGGCACCACTGCCGGTATCTGTACCGCTTGCGCCAACTTGGCTTTGAGTGCGGCCAGGCGCGCGCTGCCTTGCACATAGGCATCGGGCACGGCCGGGTCGATATAGACCATAAGGTGCAATTTGCCCGACAAGTTGTCGATCACCGCCAGCTCTTCGCATTGCAAGAGCAAGATGTCTGGGCAGCCGATTTCATCGGGCGGGCAGCTGGCTTCTAACTTCTTCTCTATATAGCGCACCGCGTCGTAACCGAAGTAGCCGGCCAAGCCGCCGCAAAAACGCGGCATGCCCGGCCGCAGTGCCACTTTGAAGCGCTGCTGGTAGGCGGCAATAAAGTCCAAGGGATTGCCCGCTACGCTTTCCACCACCACGCCATCGCTTAGCACTTCGGTCTTTGCCGCTGCACCAAAACCACTGCTGCGCAACAAGGTGCGCGCGGGCAAGCCAATAAAACTAAAGCGCCCAAAACGCTCGCCGCCTACCACCGACTCCAGCAAAAAACTGTAGGGCGCGTCACCGGTCAATTTCAGATAAAGCGAAAGCGGCGTTTCCAGATCCGCAAAGGCCTGGGCCGTCAAGGGGATGCGATTAAATCCCTGGCGCGCCAGGGTGTAAAACTCTTCTTTGGTCGTCACAAAATTCACCTTCCCAAAAACTGGAGTGCAGCGCGGCCCGGACCTAGCATCTGCCACAAAGCCCGGACAAAGGCGCTGGCCGCAAGGGCGGCGGGTTCAATCAAACAAAAGGGGGAGAGGTGCGCAACAGTCCCGCGCAAAGCGCTAAGGGGTTAAACCGGTAGCGAAGACCAGGACCGGCGCATAGCAGTGCGGGTACGCCAGGGCCAGGCTCCCCGGTCGCTACGACCTGTGATGCTGTTGCGGTGAATAAACATGGATGTGAGTGTAGCAAAGGCTTTGTGTGGCCTAAAAACCTTAGACACCGCGGGCCCGGTCAGCGTGAAACTGCGTCACAAAAGCACCAAAGCGTCCGGCCTCTAACGCATCGCGCACTTGCTGCATCAGGTGCAGGTAATAGTGCAGGTTGTGGATGCTGGCCAGCATAGGCCCGAGCATTTCGCCGCAGCGGTCCAGATGGTGCAAGTACGCGCGGCTAAATCCATCACGTCCACCGTCCTCCCAGCAAACACTACTGCTGCCGGCGCAGGCATAGCAACTGCAGCTGGTATCCAGCGGTTGGGCATCGCTTTTGTGGCGGGCATTACGGATTTTCAGGTCGCCGTAGCGGCTAAACAAAGTACCGTTGCGGGCATTGCGCGTGGGCATGACGCAGTCAAACATATCGATGCCGTTTTGCACCCCGGCGATCAAGTCCTCGGGCGTACCCACGCCCATCAGGTAGCGCGGCTTGTGATCGGGTAGGCGCGGCGCGATGTGCTCCAGTATGCGCATCATGTGGTCCTTGGGCTCGCCCACTGACAGTCCGCCCACGGCAATGCCCGGAAAGTCCAGCGCCTCTAAACCGGCTAGCGACTCCTCGCGCAAATGCTCAAACATGCCGCCTTGGACAATGCCGAACAGTGCGTTCGGGTTGTCTAAGCGCGCAAACTCGGTCTTGCAACGCTGCGCCCAGCGCAAGCTCAGCTCCATGGACAAGCGCGCTTCGCGTTCGGTGGTGACATGCCCTTTGGTAGCCGCTTCCACCGACAAATACGGAGTGCATTCGTCAAACTGCATAACGATGTCTGAATTGAGCACCGTCTGGATTTGCATGCTCACTTCGGGCGTCAAAAACAGCTTATCGCCGTTGACCGGCGATGAAAAACGCACGCCCTCTTCGCTGATTTTGCGCATCTGGCCCAGGCTCCAGACCTGAAAGCCGCCGGAGTCGGTCAGTATGGGCTTGTCCCATTTTTCAAACTGGTGCAAGCCACCGAACTTTTCCATCACGTCCAGCCCCGGCCGCATCCACAAGTGAAAGGTGTTGCCCAGGATGATTTGCGCGCCCATGTCGTGCAGGCTTTGGGGCATCACCCCCTTGACCGTGCCATAGGTACCCACCGGCATAAAGATCGGGGTTTGCACATAGCCGTGGTTCAAGCGCAAACGCCCCCGGCGCGCCAGGCTGCCCAGGTAGGCGCCCTCGGGGCGGGCGGGATCTCGGGCAAGCACGTCAAATTCAAGCATGGAGCAATTCTAGGCGGGGCACTTGCGTCAACGCTACGCTTTATTTATACTTTGCTTTACTTTTTATAAAGTAAAGGATTAAAAAATGTCGGAAATCGCAGAAGTAGAGGCCATCGTCTCCAGCAAAGGCCAAGTCACCTTGCCTGCCGCCATGCGCGCCAAGTTGGGTATCAAACCCGGTTCGCATATTCATTTTGAATTGCGCGGCGCTGAATTGGTTATCAAGCCGGAATTGCCCATCAGCGCCTACTACGGCATGCTCAAAGGCTATGAACTGGGCGATATTGAGCCTGAAAAAGAGCCAGACCGGGAGTTTTGAGTGAACTTGGTTGACTCCTCCGGTTGGATTGAATTTTTCCAAGCCGGTGGCAATGGCCCCGTCTTTAAGCCGGTCATCGAAGACCGCAATGCCCTTTTGGTGCCCACCATCGCCCTATTTGAAGTCCACAAAGTGCTGAGCCGCCGCCTACCCGTCGATCTGGTGGAGCGCTGCCTGAACGTCATGCGCCTGGGCCGTGTACTGGATTTCACCGACGCCCGCGCAATCGCCGCATCGCAGATTGCGGTACGCCATCAACTGGCCATGGCCGACGCGGCGATGTACAGCATGGCACAAGAGTTGGGCGCCACGTTCTGGACGCAGGACGCCGATTACCAAGGCCTGGTGGGGGTTAACTACTTCCCAAAGACCTAAGCCGATGCTTGCGTGGCCCGCGCCAACAGCATCGCGTCGCCGTAACTGAAAAACCGGTATTCCTGCGCTATCGCGTGGCGGTACAGGGCGCGGATAGGTTCATAGCCAGCAAACGCGCTGACCAGCATCATCAGGCTGGATTTGGGCAAATGAAAGTTCGTCACCAGCAAGTCCACCTGCTGGAA
>JAEMRG010000065.1 GCA_016463455.1 Rhodoferax sp. | reverse complement strand
CCATCAGCAGCGCCCGGTTGCCTGCCAGTGCGGGATACACGCCTGCGCGGCCTTGGCCGTTTTCGCCGTGGCAGTCGGCGCAGTGCTGCTTGTACACCTCCCCGCCCTGCAGATGCGCAGGGCTGCGACTGCTCATTTGCTTGGGCGTAGGAATCGCATCTGCGCCCGAACTTGCCTCTACAGGGATGCTGGCTTGTGTGTCGCCGTGGACTGTCTTGTTGCGCACCAGCGATTGCAAATACACCGCCATCGCTTGGGCATCCTGGTCGTTCAGGTGTTGCGAGCCGTGCAAGACCACCTCGGCCATGGGGCCTGTGGCAAAGCGGCCAGCGCCTACGCCGGTTTGTAAAAAGCTTTGCAGTGCGTGCGGGTCAGTCGTTCCGGCTTGCGCTGTATCGCGCAAAGAAGGTGCATACCAAGGTAGGCCGGGCAAGACACCGCCTTCGCCGCGTGACGCATCGCTTAAGCCCCCCAGCGCGTCTCGCGGGCTGTGGCATTCCTGGCAATGGCCCAGGCCTTCGACCAAATAGCGCCCGCGTGTCCAAGCTACCGCATCTGCGCCCGCTGGCGCTGAGCTTTCATTGGAGTTTGGGTGGGGACGGAAGTACATCGCGCGCCACAGGCCGAGCGCTGTTTGCGTGCCAAAAGGCCAAACCATGTTTGCCGCTGTGTTGGGTCGGGGTACCGCGGGCACCGATTGCAGGTAGGCCCACAGCGCATCCGCGTCTGCGCGCGTCAAGCGGCTGTAGCTGGTGTAGGGAAAGGCCGGTGACAGGCGCCGCCCGTCTTGCCCCAAGCCCAGATGCAGCGCTTGCCAGAAATCGTCTTGCGTCCAGCGCCCCAATCCATGCTCCGGGTCCGGCGTCAGGTTGCTGGTGACCACGCTGCCAAAAGGTGTTTGTATCGGGCGTCCACCGGCGAGCATTTCGCCAGCGGGCGCGGTATGGCAAAACACGCAGTTGCCCACGCGCGCCAAGTAATGTCCGCGCTCTAGCTGCGCGCTGGAGGGTGTTTGGGTCGTCCCAGCGCCGTTGACCGGGCTTTGCCGGTGATAGGCATCAAAGCCCCACAGTGCCCACAGCAGGGCGCCTGCCAGGGCGCCAAGTAGCGCCATTGCCACGGTGCGCAGCGTGCCACCACTCACCACGGCGCACTCCCGCAGCGAATCTCTTGGGCGCCGGGGGCCCGTGGCGGTTTGAACGCGGCGGCGCGTGATACCAGCGGCACGGTCTGGCTGGACAGCCAGCTGCTCAGGGCATGCACATCGGCATCGCTCAGACGCTTGGCGATGTCGGCCATGCAGTCGGGCGCCTGGGCTTGGCGCTGGCCGTTTTGCCAGCCGCCTAACTGGGCGTTGAGGTAGTCGCGCGGCAAGCCTAATAAGCCAGGCACCGAGGGCTGCGTGCCGGTCAGCGCGCTACCGTGGCACTGCACGCAGGCCGGAATCTGCAAGGCCGGGTCACCCTGGCGCACCAGCTGCATCCCGCGTGCCAACAAGGCCTTGTCGGTGGGCTGCGGCGCCGGCGGCGGGTAGGGGATTCCGAGTTCCGCAAAGTATTCGGCCAGGGTGCGCAGATAAGCATCGTCCAAGGGCGCGAGCAGGCTTTGCATCAGCGGGTAGGTGCGCCGCCCTTGTTGCAAGTTGACCAACTGGTTGTACAAATAGCCTGCGGGCTTACCCGCCAAACGCGGGTAGTAGCCGTCGGGGCCGGAGCGACCCTGGGGGCCATGGCAGCCAGTGCAGGCCAAGGTGCGCTGGGCCATGCTGTCTTCAAAGGGCGCAGCCTGTGCAGTCAGGCATGCACCCAGCAGCCAGCAGCACAGCGCCAGACGCCAAAGTGGGTACAGCATAGTTCTTGGTGGATCCCGGCGCATGGGGGCAAAGCTTAACGCTTAGCGGGGAGCGGGCTCTCGAAGGCCCTTGCAATCCTGCGACAATCGGCATCGGCTTTTGTTTCGTTTTTTTGTGATTGCAGTTTCCATGTCTAGCACCTCTGTTTTTCCGGTACGCCCCACCGTCGGGCGCGATGCCAAGGCGATTAGTGATTTGTATGCGCAGGTAGCGCTTGAAACCTACCAGTCCTTATTGGGCACCGACCAATTACCGCCCTTGGGCCAGGACAAGCGCCAGGCCTATTGGCGCGAGGCGATCGAGTTTGCCGAGCCCCAGGTGATGGCGGCGATGCACGGCGAGCGCATCGTCGGCTTTGTCGGCTTTGACCGCAGCCGCGACGAAGGTAGCCGCCAGACCACCGGTGAGATTAGCGACATCTATGTGCACCCAGATTTCCAGGGCCTGGGCGTAGGCCTGTCCCTGTGGCATGCGGCGCGCCAGGGTTTGCACGACGAAGGCTGTATTGACGTCACGCTTTGGCTAGCTGCGCGCAACCGCACGGCATTGCGCTTTTTTGAACTGGCTGGTTTCAAGCGTGAGCCGGGTGCAGAGCGCGAAGTGCAAGTGGTCGGTCATGCCATTGCCGAGCTGCGCTTACAGCGCACACTGATTTAGCCCGGCTGCCGCTTTCGAGCAGTGGCCGTCACACTGCGCTGATGTCCGCAGCTTAGGTTTTGCGCACGATCACGCTACCTATGGAATAACCCGCGCCAAACGAGCAAATAACGCCGGTTTCACCCTTTTGGATGTCCGCTTTGTTGCGGTGAAAAGAGATGATGGAACCGGCCGAGGCGGTATTGGCAAATTCGTCCAATATGACCGGGGCTTCGTCGGCGCTGGCGTCGCGTCCCAGCAAGCGGCGGATGATGAACTGGTTCATGGACAAATTGGCCTGGTGCAGCCAGTATCGGCGCACCTGCGCGGGTGTCAGGTCCAGGCTTTGTAAGTGGCTTTCGATGTGTTCGGCCGCCATGGGGCAGACTTCTTTGAAGACTTTGCGGCCCTCTTGGCGAAACAGCTGGTCGCGATCCTCCGGGTCGCGGTCTTCGGCGCGGGACATAAAGCCTTGGTTGTTGCGGATGTTGTTGGAAAACGTGCTGAGTAAGCGCGTGCCCAGAATTTCGAAAGCGCCCTGCGGCGCCAGGTCTAGACGTTCCACCAAGATGGCGGTGCAGACGTCGCCAAAGATGAAATGGCAGTCGCGGTCTTTCCAGGCCAAATGCGCCGAGGTGATTTCCGGGTTGACCACCAGTACTGCACGCGACTGGCCGGTGCGCACCGCGTTGTAGGCCAGCTCCAGCGCAAACGTGGCCGAGGAACACGCCACGTTCATGTCAAAGGCATAGCCATGGATGCCCAGCGCCGTCTGAATTTCCACGCCCATGGCCGGGTAGGGCCGCTGCATATTGGCGGCGGCGCAAATCAGGCCGTCTACATCCGCAGCGGTTTTGCCGGCAGTGCGCAAGGCGTCCTGGCAGGCCAGAACACCGATTTCGGCCATCATGGAGATCTCGCTGTCCGGGCGCGGCGTGAAGCGCGGACGCATACGCTCTGGGTCGAGCACGCCAAGTTTTTCCATGACGTAACGGCTTTTGATACCCGAGGCTTTTTCGATGAACTCCACACTCGACTCGGTCAGAGCGCTGTGCGTGCCTGCGGCTATCGCCTCGGCATGGCGTGTGTTTTCTAGTGCGGCGTAGTCGTTATAGGCCTGCACCAGCTCTTCATTGCTGATGGTGTGCGGCGGGGTAAACAGGCCGGTGCTGCTGATAGCAACGCGATGCATAGGCTTTCCTTTATTTTTTTCGCGGCAGTGGCGCGGGCTTGTTTCAGGCCAGGGCGTGGCGCACAAAATCCAGCCGGTCTTGGCCGAAAAATAGTTGGTCGCCCACAAACATGGAGGGGGCGCCAAACACGCCGCGTGCCACCGCTTCGTCGGTGTTGCTGATGAGCTGGGCCTTGACTTGCGGGTCTGCGATCAAGTCCAAAAAGGCCTGCGCCTCAAAACCCGCTGCGCCCAGCACCTGCGCTATCACCTGCGGATCGCCCATATTGCAGGGCTTGACCCACATGGCTTCGAACACCGCATCGATATAGCGCGCCAGCCTATCGGGATGGCGCATTTGCATGCCGCAGGCGCCGCGCATCAGGGGCAAGGTGTTGATTGGGAAATGCGGGTTGAAGGCAAAGGGTGCGCCGTAGTGCTCAGCCCAGCGCTGTATGTCTACGCCCATCCAGCGGCCTTTGGCCGGCACGCTGACGGGGCTGGCATTGCCGGTGGCTTTGAACACGCCGCCTAGCAGCATGGGTCGGTACACCAGGTGTGCTCCGCATTCCTGCGCCAACTTAGGCAACTGGGTGTTGGCTAAGTAGGTAGTCGGGCTGCCGAAGTCAAAAAAGAATTCAATGGTTTTAGACATAGGCGCTTTCTCTACAGGTGTTCGTTTGAAAACGGGCTGAATGCACGAAGGCTTCAAGCATGGCGCTGGCGCGCGAGTTCAGCACCCTGGACCAGGGCGTACAACTTGCGCGTGGCAATGCTGCGGTCCATGGGCGCCATGCCGCAGTTGGTGCAGGCGGTGAGCTTCATTTTGGCCACAAACTGCAAGGCGCGACCAATGGTGTCGGCCACTTCCTCGGGCGTCTCCACCACGTCGGAGGCTACGTCAATGACGCCGACCATGACTTCTTTGCCCTCGAGCAAGGCCATCAAATCCAGGGGTACGTGTGAATGCGCGCATTCCAGACTCACTTGGTCGATGCTGCTTTTGGCGAGCGCTGGAAACACTTTTTCATACTGGCGCCATTCCTGACCCAAGGTGTCTTTCCAATCCGTATTGGCCTTGATGCCGTAGCCATAACAAATATGCACCGCCGTTTTGCAGGTCAGGCCCTGGGCGGCGCGCTCCAAGGCTTGCACGCCCCAGTCGGCCGCTTCGTCCATATAAACATTGAAAGCCGGCTCGTCAAATTGCACAATGTCCACGCCGTCGGCTTGCAGCGCGAGCGCCTCGGCATTGAGCAGTTCGGCAAAGGCAAACGCCATTTTGATACGGCCTTCACGCCCGCCGCCGTAGTACTGGTCGGCTACGGTATCGACAATCGTCATCGGGCCGGGCAGGGTAAATTTCAGGGTGCGCTGGGTATGCGCTCGGGCCAATTGCGCCTCCATGGCATGCACCCGGCCTTTGAGGCGCAGCGGCCCCACCACCTGGGGCACCATGGCGTCGTAGCGGTTGTCGCGTATACCCATGCGTACTTTGTTTTCAAAGTCGATGCCTTCGATCTGTTCGACAAAACCATGCACAAAATGCTGGCGTGCCTGCTCGCCATCACCGATCACGTCCAAGCCTGCGTCCTCCTGGGTTTTAATCCAAAGCAGCGTGGCGTCCGCCTTGGTCTGTTCTAAGGCCTCGCCGCTGGCGCGCCATTGGGGCCAGAGCTTTTGCGGCTCGGCCAGCCAGTCGGGTTTGGGCAGGCTGCCGGCAATGGCGGTGGGGAACATAGGCTTATCTCCTGATTTTTCAATTGGATGGGAGCCCGGCCGTGTGCCCTGGGCCCGCAACGCAGGGCTTTAGATTTTTCCGAGGTAGTCGCGTTTACCCACTTCCACCCCATTGTGGCGCAGGATGCTATAGGCCATGGAGACGTGAAAATACACATTGGGCAAGGCGTGACCCAATAAAAACTGCATGCCCTTGTAATGGGTTTCGGTATCGCCGCGCTTGGTCACAATGTCTTTGTCCTCGGTGCCGTCGATGTGCGCCGGGGTAAAGGTCTCGATAAAGGCGATGGTCTTGGCGATGCGCGATTGCAAGTCCGCAAAGCTTTGCTCTGTGTCCTCGTAGGCGGGGATCTCCACCCCGGCCAGGCGCGCCATTACGCCTTTGCAGGTGTCGCTGGCGATTTGGATCTGCCGTTTAAAGCTCAGCATGTCGGGGTAGAGCCGGAAATCGATGAGGGCGGCCGGGTCTATTTTTTTGGCTTCCACGTGGGCTTGGGCTTTTGTAAGCAGCGTGGATAAATTGGTCAAGGCATTGACCAGGCGCGGCGCGCTGGCGTGGTACATGGAAATCGTCATGGGAGGTGTCTCGGGTAAGGGATGGCTGGCGCCGGTTTGGCGCGGCGCTATCTTAGCGACCCCTGTAGTGGCGGGCGGTGCTGGCGTTATGCTTGGCACCCTTAGCTACCAGCAGCCCTGATTAGAAGGATTTAGGCTATGAACGCACCTCTTGTCGCCGCTTCGCTCATGCCCTCTCTTGCCGAGCGCGCCATCGCGCCAGCGTTTTTAGAGCAATTGCAAGCGCGTTTTGGCGCCCAATGCTCCACCGCCATGGCGGTGCGCGAGCAGCACGGGCGCGACGAATCGGCCATGCAAGCCCCGCCTCCGGTAGCGGTGGTGTTCGCACAATCCACCGAGGACGTCGCTGCTGCTGTGCAATTGGCTGCGCAATACCGGGCGCCCGTCATTCCATTTGGTGTGGGCTCGTCGCTAGAGGGCCATTTGCTGGCGGTGCAGGGCGGCATCAGCCTGGATGTCAGCCGCATGAACCAGGTGCTATCCATCCATGCCGATGACTTGACCGTGACCCTGCAACCCGGCGTGACCCGCAAGCAGCTCAATGAAGCGGTGAAATCGGCGGGTTTGTTTTTCCCGATTGACCCTGGCGCGGACGCCAGCTTGGGCGGCATGTGTGCCACCCGCGCCAGTGGGACCAATGCGGTGCGTTACGGCACCATGCGCGAAAACGTGCTGGCGCTGCAAGTGGTCACTGCCAGTGGCGAAGTGATACGCACCGGCACCGGCGCCAAAAAATCTTCGGCCGGCTATGACCTGACGCGCTTGATGGTGGGTAGCGAAGGCACGCTAGGCGTGATCACGGAAATCACGCTCAAGCTGTACCCCTTGCCCGAGGCGGTCATGGCCGCGACCTGCGCTTTTTCGTCATTAGCCGACGCGGTCAATACCACCATCCAAATTATTCAACTCGGCGTGCCGATTGCGCGCTGCGAATTGCTGGACGGCAATACCGTGCGCATGGTCAACCAGCATTCCAAACTAGACCTGACCGAAGGGCCGATGATGCTGATGGAGTTCCACGGCTCACCTGCCGGTGTGCAGGAGCAAATTGCCACGGTGCAAGAAATCGTCACGGACAACCGCGGCCATGGCTTTCAGTGGGCCGACACGCCCGAAGAGCGCACCCGCTTATGGACCGCGCGCCACAACGCCTACTTTGCCGGCATACAGTCGCGCCCGGGTTGCCGTTGCGTGACCACCGATACCTGCGTGCCCATTTCCAAACTGGCCGATGCGCTGCTCGATTCAGTGGACGAAGCCAATGCGGCAGGCATACCCTACTTCATGGTCGGCCATGTGGGCGATGGCAATTTTCATATGGGCTACCTGATAGACCCGGACAACGCCCAAGAGCGCGAAACCGCCGAGCAACTCAATGCCCAACTCGTGGCCCGCGCTTTGCGCCTGGGCGGCACCTGCACCGGGGAGCATGGCGTGGGCCTGCACAAAATGGAGTTTCTGGTGAATGAAACCGGCGCCGGTGCGGTGGCCATGATGCGCGCTATCAAGCAGGCGCTAGACCCGCATAATATTTTGAACCCTGGAAAAATATTTGCGCTGTAAAAACCATTTTACCAGCGCCGAGTCCTTGCGCTCGCCTGGTGTAAAGCCTTTGTGGCAAAGTTAGCCCCATGAGCATGTACCGCACACTCGAAAATCTTATCGGAAACACCCCCCTGGTGGCCTTGCAGCGCATAGGTGCAACGGAGAACCAAGCGCGCCGCAACATCGTTTTGGGCAAGTTGGAGGGCAATAACCCGGCCGGTTCGGTCAAAGACCGCGCTGCGGTCTCCATGATCGGCCGCGCGCAAGAGCGCGGCGACATCCGCCCCGGCGACACCTTGATAGAGGCCACTTCCGGCAACACCGGCATTGCGCTGGCCATGGCCGCCGCCATCATGGGCTACCGCATGGTGCTCATCATGCCCGAGGACTTGTCCATAGAGCGCGCCCAGACCATGAAGGCCTTTGGCGCCGAACTCATCCTCACCCCCAAGACTGGCGGCATGGAGCATGCGCGTGACCTGGCCGACCGCATGCAGGCCGAGGGCAAAGGCCGGGTGCTGGACCAGTTTGCCAATGGCGATAACCCGCGCATCCATTTTGAAACTACCGGCCCCGAAATTTGGCGCGACACGGCAGGCGGTGTTACCCACTTTGTCAGTGCCATGGGCACCACCGGCACGATTACGGGCGTGGGGCGTTACCTCAAGCAACAAAACCCGGCCATTCAGATCATCGGCGCGCAACCGTCTGAGGGCTCGCGCATCCCCGGCATTCGTAAATGGTCACCCGACTATTTACCCAAAATTTACGACGCCAGTTATGTGGACGAAATCCGCCTAGTCAGCCAGATGGATGCCGAAGACATGACCCGTCGCATGGCCCGTGAGGAAGGCATTTTTGCCGGTGTTTCGGCGGCGGGTGCGTGCTGGATCGCCCAGCAAATCGCCAGCGAAGTGCAAGATGCGACGATTGTTTTTATCGTCTGCGACCGGGGCGATCGTTACCTGTCCACCGGTGTTTTCCCCGCTTGAGTCCCTCAGCACGCCATGACCCACGCATTTAAGTTTTGTCCCCAGTGCGCCACCGAATTGGCCTGGGTGACGCAAGCGGAAGATGGCGGCGACAAGTCGCGCCTGCGCTGCACCGCCTGCGACTTTACCCATTGGAACAACCCCACGCCGGTATTGGCCGGGGTAATTGAAATCGACGGCCGCATCCTGCTGGCGCGCAATGCCGCCTGGCCGGGCAAGATGTATGCGCTGATCACCGGTTTTATGGAAGCAGGCGAAACACCCCAAGAAGGCATTGCCCGCGAAATTGCGGAAGAAACCGCACTGACTACGGATGCCCTGAACCTGATCGGCGTGTACGATTTTCAGCGCATGAACCAAATCATCATTGCCTACCACGCGGTCTGCCATGGTGAAGTGCGGCTCTCGCCTGAACTCGTGGACTACCGGATGTACGAGCCCCAGGACCTCAAATGCTGGCCCGCAGGCACCGGCTA
>JAEMRG010000345.1 GCA_016463455.1 Rhodoferax sp. | reverse complement strand
CTGCGCGGTGAAGCGGTCGCAGATTTGGTGCCACCCCAAGGCACTAGGCGCCCGGACGTCGGTGATGCCGCGGAAAATATGCGGGTGTTCATGCGGTCGCGCATACCGGTGCCAGACCTCGATCTGAAGGCCCTTATTGGCGAGGGGCGTGCATGAAGTTTGTCTTGGATGCCTCGGTGGTCTTGCTATGGTTGATTCCTCAAAGCAATCCTAAAGGCCTAGCCTACGCAGATGCAGTCCTGTCTGCGCTCCAAGAATCACAAGCCGTGGTGCCATCGCTGTTTGCACTGGAAATAACCAATGTCGTGACCCAACTTGAAGCCAAAGGAATCGTGCCCGAGGCGGATTCTCAGCGCTTCATTGCCTAGGGGGCAGGTCACAGCAGCCAAGGGCTTACTCTGTAAATGTCAAACTATGTTTGACGGCAATGGCTGCGCCCACTACACTATCGAGAATTAAATTTCACGAAGGTGGGCCATGCAAGTTGAAATCGTTTTGCGCAAGTTCGGCAACAGTACGGGTGCGGTTTTCCCCAGTGCGGTAGTGAAAGACCTAGGCCTGCGGCCGGGTCAACCCATGACTATGGATGCCAAACCGGACGGAACCATCACATTTGCGCCCAAGCGCAAATATTCCTTATCTGAATTGATTGCCCAATGCGATCAAAAGGCGCCTGTACCTGCGGATATGGCACGGTGGGAGGCAGCGCGCCCTGTGGGGCAGGAGATCCTGTAAGTGGCGACTTTTGAGCGGGGTGACATCGTGGTGGTGAGCCTAGAACCGGTGGTGGGTCGCGAAATGCAAGGCGAACGCCGCCCTGCATTGGTACTGACAAGCAAGGAATTCAACGCCCTGGGCGATGTGCTTATCGCGCCGATCACGCAAGGGGGCGATTACGCCAGGTACGCGGGCTTCGCGGTATCACTGATGAATACGGGTTGTAAGACCCAAGGGGTGGCACTGGTTAACAAGTGCCGGATGATGGACTTGAACGCTCGCAAAGCTAAAAAGATTGAGCGGGTGCCGCCTGAGGTTATAGATGACGCCCTGGGCCGCTTGCTGGCCCTTTTTGAGTAGGTCGAGGCGAAGAATTGCTAAGCTAAGCCTCAAGGGCTGCTGCGGCAATGGGGGTGGGTTGAGACCACCAAAAGCCGGGCTAGCCCGGCGCCTGGGCCTGCGCTTTGTGCGACAAATTGCGGGTTTACCCGCGCATGGCGCGCAGGCTTGGAACCCTGCAGTTCGGTATGCTGGCGCCACGCCAATTTGTGCCTGCCATCCGCATGCAAACCGCGCTACAACCCTCCAAAAATCCCATGTCTGCCCTGAAAAACATTGCCATCAAGCACGTGGTGCGCATCCTTACCCATCCGGCCACTCGCCAATGGCAGCGCACGCGCGCCAGCCTGGTGCGCCGCATCAAGGGTGCAGCGGCGCAAGTGCATTACTTTCACCAGACCGATGACCCCTATAGCCATTTGTGCGTGCAGTTGCTAGAGCGTTTGGGTCGTGGCTATGACGTGGATCTGCTGGCCCATTTGGTCAGCGCGCCCGAAGACTCGGCAGCGCCGGACCGGGAGCGATTAGGACACTGGTCTTTGCGTGATGCCACCCTGCTGGCGCAGGCCCATGGGCTAGAGGCTCCAGCTTTGTCGCCGGATGCCGGTGCCCTGGCCAGTGCCGAATCCCGCCTGGCCGCTAGCTTGCAGGCCGGCCGTTTTGTGGTGGATGCGGCGGCCATTAGCCAGCGCTTGTGGAGCGGGCAGCCGCAGCCCGAGGGCCTCGTGCAGGGGCATTCCCAGGTCGATGCGCAGGCCGCCAAAGCAGCGGGCACCGCCTTGCGTAAGCAACTGGGCCATTACCTGGGCGCCACGTTTTTTTATGGCGGCGAGTGGTACTGGGGCATAGACCGCTTGCATTACCTAGAGCAACGCCTGCGCGACGAAGGCTTGTGCCGCGATCTGGCCACTCCTTTGCTGGCCCCAGTGCGCGATATTGCTTTGCCAGGCGCGCCTGCGGTGCACACCGCAAGCAAGCCCAAGGCACAGCTGCACTACTTTTGCTCGTTCCGCAGCCCATACACCTATATTGCCTTGCCGCGCGCGCGCCAGTTGGCCGAGCATTACGGCGCGCAGTTGCAGATTCGATTTGTGCTGCCCATGGTGATGCGCGGCTTGGCCGTGCCGCGTGAAAAAGGCATGTATATCGTGGCTGATGTGGCGCGCGAAGCGCAGCGCGTGGGCATGCCCTATGGCTTTTTGGTGGACCCGGTGGGCAAGCC
>JAEMRG010000344.1 GCA_016463455.1 Rhodoferax sp. | reverse complement strand
GCGCACCACCACCTTGTTGGCCGGTATCCGGGCTGGTGGCGCGACTCCCATCGCCTTCCCAAGCGCTTGTTCAAGGCACTCAGTGGCTGTGATGGGAGCGAAATCCTTGCGGATTTGTCCACTTACCGTTGCGGGGGCAGCGCAGGTTAGGTTGGCTTTGCGGGGCCTTCCCTCCTGCTTCCCGTTGAACTGCGCCATGTGAACCACAGCGCGAGCACCAACGCGGCCGATTGTAGGCGCACGGCAACACTGCCTCAGGGCGACACTACAATCATCCACCATGGAGCAGGCATCCCCCATTGACCAGATTGCCGAGCGCGTTGAGCGCTTGCTGCTGCGCTACGAGGAATTGCAGCGCACCAACGCCCTGCTGACGCAGCAAGTGGCCACGCTGACCCAAGAGCGCGACTCTTTCAAATCGCGCCTGTCCGCCGCCCGCTCCCGGGTCGATGCCTTGCTCGAGCGCATTCCCCAGAACCCTGCACCAGTCGCCGCGACTGGGACACCTAGCCCCACCGATAGCCGCTTTTGACCACCATGAAACAACTGGAAGTGCAAATCATGGGCCAGAGCTATTTGCTGGGCTGCCCCGAGGGCGGCGAAGAGCAGTTGCTCAAGGCCGTGCAGCGCGTGGATGCGGGCATGTGCAAGATTCGCGACGCCGGCAAAGTTAGGGCGCGTGACCGGATCGCCGTCCTGGCCGCGCTCAACCTGGCTTTTGACGTGGCCTCAGCCAATGGCAAACTGCCTGCAGACCTGGCCGTCGAGAGCGGCCCGGCGCTGACGCTGAACCGGCGCCAGAGCGACCGGGTGCTGGAGCCGCTCATCAAACGCCTGGACAAAGTGTTGGCCAACGACGGCCTGCTGTTCTAGCCCTTCTTGCGCGCTTTGACCCCTACAATGGTCAGCGTCTGCGGTTCCACCGGGCTTTTTATTTCCTGAACCAATGCTCATTGAGCCAGGGCTTGGAATATCGCCCCCCAGGCGTGATCATCTCGCGTTAGATGGACCCAATGGGGTGCTGACCTCGCCCACCTAAACTGCGGTTTAGGATGCGGGTCTGGTGGCCCACCGCAGACACCTTTATCCTTTCCCCTCCACTACTTTCCCCGGCCTCCAATGTTCGAACCCCAAATGGTGCTGGAACTCGCTGCCTTGGGATTGGGCGCCGGCCTGCTGGCCGGCATGCTGGGCATTGGCGGGGGCATGCTGATTGCGCCCTTTGTCAGCATCATCTTGGAGCGGCGTGGCGTGGGCACCGACATCAGCGTGAAGATGGCGATTGCCACCTCCATGGCCATGATTGTGTTTACCAGCCTGTCCAGCGTGCGCGCCCATCACCAGCGTGGCACGGTGCGCTGGGATATTGTCAAAGCCTTGGCACCTGGGATCGCGCTGGGCGGCGCACTGGCCAGCGCTGGGCTGTTTGCCATCCTCAAAGGCAGCGCCCTGTCGCTGATTTTTGCCGGCTTTGTAGGTTTCTCAGCTACCCAAATGCTGCTCAACCGCCAGCCCAAGGCCAACCGTGAGCTGCCCGGCTGGAAGGGCCAGACCCTGGCCGGTGGCGCCATTGGCTTTCTGTCCGGTCTGGTCGGCGCGGGTGGCGGCTTTGTCAGTGTGCCTTATATGGTGGCGCACAACGTGGTCATCCTCAACGCCGTCAGCACCAGCGCGGCCCTGGGCTTTCCGATCGCGTTTTTCAACACCATCGGCTATATCGTATCGGGCTGGCACAACGAGGCCTTGCCGCCCTGGTCCCTGGGCTATGTCTGGCTGCCAGGCCTGCTAATCACCGCATTTTGCAGCGTGTGGACTGCGCCCTTAGGCGCCAAGCTGGCACACCGCCTGAACCTGGTCATGCTCAAGCGCCTATTTGCCATCATGCTCTATGGCTTGTGCGCTTATATGGCCCACAAAGGTTTGAACGCCTAGGCACCCTGCCAATTGCGCCCATAAAAAAGGCCGACGCTAGCGTCGGCCCTTTTGCTGAAGGCTTGGCAGCCCGAAGCAACTTAGCCCATGTGCAAACCGCCGTTGACCGAGAAGTCCGCGCCGGTGGCGTAGCCGCCTTCATCGGAGGCCAACCAGGCGATGATGGAGGCGATCTCGCTGGGCTCGCCCAGGCGTTTGACCGGCACGGTGGCGACGATCTTGGCCAGCACGTCTTCGCGGATGGCTTTGACCATGTCGGTACCGATGTAGCCGGGGCTCACGGTGTTAACGGTTACGCCTTTAGTGGCCAGCTCCTGGGCCAGGGCCATAGAGAAACCATGCATCCCGGCTTTGGCAG
>JAEMRG010000343.1 GCA_016463455.1 Rhodoferax sp. | reverse complement strand
GCCAGCACACGATCACGCGCGCCCAGGCGGTGTTCGGCACTGATAGCCATGGCATTGGCCGCCAGGTTGGACTGCGTCAGCACCACCCCTTTGGGCACGCCGGTGGTGCCCGAGGTGTACATCAGCAAAGCCATGGCCTCGGGTGCGGGTGCGGGGGCTGGCGTGGGCAACAAAGCCCCGAGCAAGCTGTCATCGGCATCCATATCCGGGCTGCACACCAGCAAGGCCACGGGCCGCGTCAAGGTGGCCAAGACCGCTTGCACGCGCTCGGCCCAGTCTGGGCTGGCAATCACCAGCTTGCAATCGCTATGGTCCAGCACGTAGCGCATTTGCTCGGGGCTGGAAAGCAAATTCACCGGGTTGACACACCATCCGCCATGCATGGCGCCGAGTAATAAACGCAAGGTATTCAAACCATTGGGCATGACCAGCGAGACCGTATCGGCCGGCTGCAAGCCCTGGCCTAGCAAAAGCGTCGCTACCTGGTCGCAATACTGCGCCAGGGCAGCAAAGCGGATGCTGTTTGGGGCCTGTCCATCGCCTTCGCTGGCATCCACTGCCAGGGCGTACAGCGCATCAGGCCGCGCGCTGGTTTGCACCTCCAAGAGCGCGCGTACGGTGCGCGGCCACACAAGCTGCCTCATGCGCGCCCGTATTGGGCGAAGTAGTCCGCCAGCAGCTGGTCCTCGGAAGGCATGCGCTCGGGTATGGGGCGCGAAATACGCGTGATATTGAGGTAATGCCGGTAGTTCATGTTCTCGGAAAAATTGTTTTTACCCCAGGTGCCACAGCCCATGGACAGGCTAAAGGGCAATCCGTTGTCAAAGCTGCCTCCGGTGGCGATGCAATGGGCCTGGTCCACGATCACGCGCGAGACCGGCAAACGCAAGCCCAGGGCCAGCGCACGTTCGGGCTGCGCGCTATGCAAACCCACCGAATGCCCAGCACCTTGGAAGGCGTAAATACGCTCCACCATGGCCATGGCCGATTCGAAATCCGGTACGCGGTACAGCGTTAAGACCGGGCAGAGTTTTTCGCCTGAAAACGGGTAGTCCTCGCCGGTGCCGCTTTCTTCCACCAGCAGCACGCGCGGCTGCAAAGCGGCCACCTCCAGCAGCCCCGCACGCTGCGCCACCACAGTCGCGCTTTGGCCGATGACGGCGCTAGAAAGCTTGCCATCGGGCCACATCAGGGCCTGCAAACGGGCTTTTTGCGCGGCATCGAGCAGCACCGCGCCACCGGCCTGCAAGGCCTGCAGCAAAGCCGGAGCGGCTGCCTCGAGAACGACTAGGCTGTTTTCGGAGGAACAACTGGTGGCATTGTCAAAGGTCTTGGAGCGCAGGATGCGCTCGGCAGCCAGGGCCATATCCGCGCTCTCATCGACGATGCCCGCCACATTGCCGGCACCCACACCAAAGGCTGGTGTGCCACTGGCATAGGCTGCGCGCACATTGGCTTGCGAGCCGGTGGCGACCACCAAATCGCAGGCGGCCATCAGGGCGTAAGTAGCCGCTTTACTTATGGGCGCGGGCAGCACTTGCACCAGATCGCATGGCGCGCCAATGCGGTCCAAGCCGACATGGATGTACTCCAACAAACGCGCACTGGTGGCCCAGCCTTTGGGCGAGGGCGCAACGATGACGGCGTTGCGGCCTTTTAGGGCGTTAATGATTTTGTTAGCCGGCGTGGCCGCCGGGTTGGTCGAGGGCGTAATCGCGCAGACCACGCCCACCGGGCGCGCAATTTCGGTAATGCCGGTGGCTGGGTTATTGGAAATGACGCCTACCGATTTAGCGCCCTGCAAATCGCGCAACAAGCCCAGGGTTTTACGGTAGTTTTTGCGCAGCTTGTCGGGCACATTGCCGATGCCGGTATCTTGCACCGCCAGTTCGGCCAAGGCCTGGTTACGGCCGGGCTCCAAAATCGCCCAAGCCGCTGCGGCCACCAGCCCATCCACCCGCGCTTGGTCGTATTGTTCGGCAATGCGCTGCGCCGCGCGGGCGCGTTGCAGCAAGCCTTGCACAATGGCCTGCGCCTCTTGCTCGGCGGGGCTCAAGGGCGCGGACGAAGTAGTCAAAGCCATGCTTAATCGGCCTTGATATTGGCGTCTTTGGCCAGCTTGACCCATTTGGGCACTTCGGCTGCAATGACCTTGGCCAGCGCTTCGGGGGTGCCGCCCACTGCGTCGGCGCCTTGGTCGAGCAACTGGGCGCGAATAGCAGGCTCGGCCAGCACGGTATTGAGCGCTTTATTGAGCCTGTCAATAATGGGGCGCGGTGTTTTGGCCGGTACCAGCATGGCGTACCAAGAG
>JAEMRG010000342.1 GCA_016463455.1 Rhodoferax sp. | reverse complement strand
GTCTCAAAGCGCTTAAGAGAGGCCTCGGCAACGCCAGCTTTGTCGGCCAAGGTTTTGCGCGACATGTTTTCCCGCAGCCTTGCAGATTTGGCGCGCGCGCCAATGTCTTGCAAAACTTGTGTTGGCGTTTTGTATTTAATGGATATCATGTTACCTATTATTGCATTTAAATGTCAATAATAGGTAATATATTATCCTTTGAGCGTAGGCAAGTGACGACCGATGCATCAACAAATACACGGCACGTCCTTGGGGCTCGCCATGCAAACCAAGCCGCCAAGCCCGGCTTACACGCTGCGCAGATGCCAGGCTTTAGGCCGGGTGAAGGTGCTGATGCCTTCGCGGGACAAAGTCAGGCCCAGACCCGAGTCGCCATGGCCGCTCCAGGGCAGGCGCGGGCTGACGCGGTCGCAGCAATTCCAGTACACCGTGCCGGCGTTCACTTGGGCCAGCAAGCGCTGCGCGCGCGCTTGGTCTGGGGTGAACACGCCGGCGGTCAGGCCATAGCGGGTGTCGTTCATGAGTTGCACGGCTTGCGCAACGCTGCTTACTTTTTGGATGCCGATGATGGGGCCGAAGCTCTCTTCGCGCATCAGTTCCATGCTGTGGTTCACATCAACCAGCACCGTGGGCTCAAACCAGTTGCCCGGCACCGGGACGCGCTTGCCGCCGGTCAGCAGGGTGGCGCCTTTGGCCAAGGCGTCGGCCACTTGCGCTTCCAGCACCGCTAGTTGCGGCGCGCGGGTAATGGCGCCGATGTAGGTGTCGGCGTTTTCGGTGGGACCATGTTTCAAGCCCTTCACGGTGGCAACAAAGCGGGCCACAAAGGCATCGTAAATTTTCTCGTGCACATAAATGCGCTCTACCGAGCAGCAGCTCTGGCCGGTGTTGTACATCGCGCCATCGGCCAGGGATTCGGCGGCGTTTTCAGGGTTGGCGTCATCGCACACATAGGTAGGGTCTTTGCCACCGAGTTCGAGTTGCAGCTTGATAAAGCGGCCCCCCACTGCCTGGGCAATGCGTGCGCCGGTAGCCACCGAGCCGGTAAAAAACACACCGTCAATGCGCTGTTGCAACAAGGCCTGACCGACTTCGCTGCCACCCACCAGGCACACCATGACGTCTTGCGGCACGCCGGCTTGGTGCAACAAGCGGGCAATGGCCAGCCCGGTGTTGGTGGCGTATTCGCTGGGCTTGTAAAGCACCGCGTTACCGGCCAAGAGCGCGGGAAGAATGACATTGCAACCGACAAACCAGGGGTAGTTCCAGGCCGAGATATTGGCGACCACGCCCAAGGGAATATGTTCGATTTGCTCGGTCATGCCGCCTTCGGCCATGACGGTTTCAGTGGCCAAGCAGCTATCGACTTGGGCCAGGAAAAAATCAATGCGACCCAGCAGGCCATTGAGTTCATTGCGCGACAGTTGTACCGGCTTGCCGGTTTCGCGCGTCATGGTCAGGGCCAGCGCGTCCATGTCGTGCACCACGCTGGCGCGGAATTTTTCTACACAAGTTTTGCGTGTAGAAAGCGGCGTGGCAGCCCAGGCGGCCTGGGCGCTGCGTGCGGCAGTGGCTTTGGTGGCCACGCTGGCGGCATCGTCAGCGGGCAAGGTGTTGACCAGTTGGCCGTCGGCCGGATTGAAGATAGACAAGGTGCTCATGCGGTACTCGTTTTGAAAAAAAACTCAAGCCAGGAAAAAATTTAGCTGCGTGCAGCAATTGCAGCTTGCAAAAAGTCGTGCAAGAGCGCGCTGTCGTCCATGACGCCGTATTCGGGTTTGTGAAATTCGGGGTGCCACTGCACTGCGGCCACCCATGCCGGGCCACTGTGGCGGATGGCTTCAATGGTGCCATCGTCCGGGCAAAGCGCCTCGGCTACAAAACCGGGCGCCAGGTCTTTGATGCCCTGGTGGTGGATGCTATTGACTTTGCGGCTGCTGCTCTGGCCGAGCAGTGCCTCCAGGCGGCTGCCCGGCACCAGTTGGACATCATGAAAAAGCCGGTCGTAGGCTTCGCCGTCGCGGTGTACCAGGGCCTCGGGTCGCTGCGTGCTGATGTCTTGGTAAAGCGTGCCGCCAAAGCTCACGTTAATCAGCTGCAGGCCGCGGCAAATGCCAAATACCGGTTTGCCTGCGGCCACAAAAGCGCGCACCAATTCCATTTCATACAGGTCGCGCGAGCGGTCTCCGGCCCAAAGTGGGTCCAGCGGCTCTTCGCCATAGCTGGTGGGTGACATGTCCACGCCGCCATGCAGCATCAGGCCGTCCAACCACTGTGCGTAATGCTGCGCCGTCACATCGCCGCGCGCGGTGTC
>JAEMRG010000341.1 GCA_016463455.1 Rhodoferax sp. | reverse complement strand
CGGATTTGGCTTTTTGCCATAGCGGCGGCTTGGGCTGGGACGCGCAAGAGGCCTTGGCGCCGATGGGCGCCCGCGCCCTCGTCGCCGAGTCCGTGGATACGCTGATTGATCAGTTGTGCATCGCGGCGCAGCCCGGCGACCACATCGTGTGCATGAGCAACGGCGGCTTTGGCGACATTCACGCCAAGTTGCTGCAGTCCTTGCAGCGGGCTGCGCCGGCCTTGCCTTAGGCGCCGCCGCAAGCCCAGCCAGGCCGCAATGGGCCTTGGTGCAGCCTGTCCTGGCAGGATCAGGCCACCGTGCTGCGGCGCACCCGGCGCGCTTTCACGGATTGCGAAAGGGTCTCTAGGCCGCTGATCGAATCGTCCCAACCCAAGCAGGCATCGGTAATGCTTTGGCCGTAATGCAAGTCGGCCACTGCGTCTTTGCCCGGCGTAAATTTTTGCGCTCCGGCGTTCAAATGGCTCTCCACCATCACGCCAAAAATCCGGGTCGAACCTTGCGCCAGCTGCCCTGCGATGTCTCGGGCTACTTCTAACTGCTTTTGGTGTTGTTTGCTGCTATTGGCGTGGCTGCAGTCGACCATCAGGGTTTGCGTCAGGCCCGCTTTAGCCAGGTCTTGGCAGGCGCTCTCTACGCTTTTCGCATCGTAATTGGGCGCTTTGCCACCGCGCAAAATCACATGGCAATCCGGGTTGCCCTGGGTTTGCACAATCGCCACCTGGCCGTTTTTATGCACCGATAAAAAGTGGTGGCCTCCGGCAGCGGCCTGGATCGCATCGGTGGCGATTTTGATATTGCCATCGGTGCCATTTTTAAAGCCAATCGGCGCTGACAGGCCCGAGGCCAGTTCGCGGTGCACCTGGCTCTCGGTGGTGCGCGCGCCGATGGCGCCCCAGGCGACGAGGTCGGCGATGTACTGCGGGGAAATCACATCCAAAAATTCGCTGCCTGCGGGCAGCCCCAGGCGGTTGATGTCGATCAACAACTGGCGCGCGATGCGCAGACCTTCGTCGATGCGAAAGCTTTCGTCCAAATAGGGGTCGTTAATCAGGCCTTTCCAGCCCACGGTGGTGCGCGGCTTTTCAAAGTACACCCGCATCACGATTTCCAGCGTGTCGGCGTAACGGTCGCGCTGTTCTTTGAGTCGTTTGGCATAGTCCAGCGCGGCTGCGGGATCGTGGATGGAGCAGGGGCCGATGATGACTAGCAGGCGGTCATCTTTGCCGTTCATGATGTTCTGTACGCGCTTGCGGGTGGCTGAGACCAGGGCTTCCACGGCCGTTCCGCTGATGGGAAAAAAGCGAATTAAATGTTCGGGGGGCGGCAGCACGGTAATATCCTTGATACGTTCGTCATCGGTAATGCTGGTGCGGTCGGCGCTGGCGGTCATTTCAGATTTCCTCTTGCAGGTAGTTCAAAAAATAAGGCATAAAAAAACCGCCGGGGAGGCCGGCGGTTAGGGGAATTCGGTACGCTGTGTTACTGCTTGCGTTCAGAACTCTCTCACGCCGGGGGCGATAGAGAACCAAAAGTAGCTAAAGTAAAAGTGTTGCGAATGCATGGGAGTGAATGTAACACAGCAGGTCTTACTCGGACCTGGGGCCTCAGGCGGTACCGCCCACGGTTAGCCCATCGATGCGCAAAGTGGGTTGGCCCACGCCCACGGGTACGCTTTGGCCGTCTTTGCCGCAGGTGCCCACGCCGCTGTCCAAGGCCATGTCGTTGCCAATCAGGCTGACCCGTTTCAAGCAGTCCGGACCGCTGCCGACCAGGGTCGCGCCTTTGACCGGGTACAAAATTTTGCCGTTTTCCACCCAATAGGCTTCGCTGGCCGAAAACACAAATTTGCCCGAAGTGATGTCCACCTGCCCACCACCGAAATTGACCGCGTACAAACCTTTCTTGATGCTGCGCACGATCTCCTCTGGCGCTTTGTCCCCACCCAGCATATAGGTGTTAGTCATTCGTGGCATGGGCACATGGGCATAGCTTTCGCGCCGACCGTTGCCCGTGGGTGCCACACCCATCAGGCGGGCGTTCATGGCGTCTTGGATATAGCCTTTGAGAATGCCGTCCTCGATCAGCACATTGCGCGCGCTGGTATTGCCCTCGTCATCGACATTAAGTGAACCGCGCCGCTCGGCCATGGTGCCGTCGTCCAGTACCGTCACCCCTTTGGCCGCTACGCGCTGGCCAATGCGCCCGCTAAATGCGCTGGAGCCCTTGCGGTTGAAGTCCCCTTCCAGGCCGTGGCCAATGGCTTCGTGCAACAAAATGCCCGGCCAGCCCGAACCCAGTACCACCGTCATTTC
>JAEMRG010000064.1:2263-9168 GCA_016463455.1 Rhodoferax sp. | reverse complement strand
TTTTGGCACTTTCCTCCACTTATTTGCACTTAATTGCACTTTACCAGCAAATTCGCGTCGGGGACAAGGTTTTTGTAAGTTTTTTCCAATGAAATCAAAGACTTAGAACCTGATCTGCGTCTAAAAACCGCAGAAAAGACGTTCTAAATTAAGTACTTAGCAATTGCATTGCAAGTAACGGGTGAATAGTTTTTGGGGTGCGGCGTTTTGTCTGTTGGCCGCTTAACGCTGATGGCGCTTGGATAGAAGGGCGCGACTCGGCAGCATCGCCCGGGCCCAGGAAGCGGCTTTAATCGCCGAACATCTTTTGTTTGAGCTCGCGGCGTTGTTGCGCTTCCAGCGACAGCGTGGCCGTGGGCCGGGCCAGCAAACGTCCTATGCCGATGGCCTCGCCGGTTTCATCGCAATAGCCGTAATCGCCCGCATCAATGCGGCTAATCGATTGTTCGATTTTTTTGAGCAATTTGCGTTCGCGGTCCCGGGTACGCAACTCCAGGGCATGTTCCTCTTCGATGGTGGCCCGGTCGGTGGGGTCTGGTACCACCGAGGTGTCTTCGCGCAAATGCTCGGTGGTTTCACCGGCATTGCTGAGTATCTCGCGCTTAAGCACCACCAGTTTGAGCCGGAAGGCGGCCATGTGCACATCGTTCATGTACTCGGAGTCGGGCATGGCCTGCAATTCGGCGTCGCTCAATTGGTCCACCGGCTTGGTTTTCCAGTTGTTGGCCAACTTGGGGTCTTTCTTGACCGGGGCTGGGATGACTGGCGCAACCGGCTCTGCTTCGTAGGCGTTGCCGAAGCTGGCCTTGGCTGCGGTCGAGGCAACCGATTGGGCCATAGAGGGAACCGTCAATTGCGCCAGACGCGACGAAGGTCTGCCAGATTTGACCGGCACCGCCGTCGGGTCACTGCTCGGCTGCGTTAGCACTCTAGGCGCCACCGGCAAAAGCGCACTTGCGGCCACAGGTGCGGCTTTGATTACCAGCGGCGCCTTGCCCGCCGGTTTTACAGCGGCCGCCGGGGCTTTAGATACGACTGCGGTACTGGCAGCGGTTTTTTTTGCAGCCGGTGCTGCGGCTTTGGACACCGGTGCCGGTGTGGTTTTTTTGGTGGAGGTAGTCACAGTTTTTTTCGGGGTTGACGCGCTGGTCTTAGCCTGTGTTTTAGAAATCGATTGAGGCGCTACAGCCGGTTTCTTGGCGGGTGCAGCGGGGGTCTTGGCGGTCTTGGCCGCGCTGGGCTTGGGCGCGGGCTTGGCTGCCGCGCTGGGCTTGGCGTTCTTAGTGCTGGTGGCGTTCAATTCGTGTCTCCTAGTAGAAACCCATGGGCCCCGATTGCGGGAAGTTCAGCTATTGACCCGCCCCGCCGGGCTGCCTCCTTGTTCGGCGCGCGAGTGTACAGGCAAGTCAAGACCGCTTGTTGTAAGCCCGTAAGCGGCTGCAAAAACGCTCACACCAGGGACTGCTCCATGCCTTGCAACAAGATGTCTTTGGGCAAGTCGATACCAATAAACACCAGTTTGCTGGACTTGACTTCGTCAGCACCCCATAGAGGACCCAGATCGCTGCCCATCAACTGGTGCACGCCTTGGAAGATCACTTTACGTTCACTGCCTTGCATAAATAAGACACCTTTGTAGCGCAACATACGCGGGCCGTAAATATTGACGATAGCGCCTAGAAAGTCTTCCAGTTTGCCCGGATCAAAAGGGCGCTCGGACCTGAACACAAAGCTTTTCACATCGTCATCGACATGGTGGTGGTGGCCATGGTGTGCCTCGTGGGCGTGCGAGGGGTGGTCGCAATCGGGGCCATGCGCATGGTCTGCATGGTCGGGTCCGTGTTCATGGTCATGGTGCTCATTTCCGTGCGCATGCGCATGCTCGCCGCCGCTCAGAAACTCGGGGTCGATGTCCAAGGTGGCGTTGAGGTTGAAACCGTGTAAATCCAGCACGTTGTGAATGTCCATCGCGCCAAAGTGTGCAATATGCCGCGGCGCACGCGGGTTCATGTGTTGCAGGCGGTGGGTCAGTGCATTCAAGGCGTCGGCGCTGACCAGGTCGGACTTGCTAATGAAAATCTGGTCCGCAAAACCCACCTGGCGCCGAGCTTCCTGGCGTTCGTTGAGCTGGTCGGGCGCGTGTTTGGCGTCCACCAGGGTCAGGATGGCGTCCAACAGGTAGGACTCGGCCACCTCATCGTCCATGAAAAAGGTTTGCGCCACCGGGCCGGGGTCGGCCAGGCCGGTGGTTTCGATGATGACGCGGTCAAAGTCCAGTTCGCCTTTGCGCTTTTTCTCTGCCAAGTCTTGCAAGGTGGTGCGCAAGTCTTCGCGGATGGTGCAGCAGACGCAGCCATTGCTCATCTGGATGATTTGTTCCTGGGTGTCGCTGACCAAAATATCGCTGTCGATGTTTTCCTCACCGAATTCGTTTTCGATGACCGCGATTTTTTGGCCGTGCGCCTCGGTCAGTATGCGTTTGAGCAAAGTGGTCTTGCCCGAACCTAAAAAGCCTGTGAGTATGGTGGCGGGAATCAGTGACATGGCGTATCCAAGCGTTTCGGGAAAGTCGCGCATTTTGCAGCAAGCGCCGTTCCACCGCCCTAGCGCTCTTCGACGCGGCCGTTGGCATGCTGGGCAAAGCGCCCTTTGTCGCGTGGATGCACCGGGTCGCTGCGGCCCCAGGGCCAGCCGCCAAATTCGGTGCGGCGGTAATCGGCAAAGGCCTGGTGGATTTCAGCCTGGGTATTCATGACAAAGGGGCCGTGCTGCGCCACCGGTTCGCCGATAGGGCGGCCTTGCAGCATCAGCAATTGCGTCTCGTCGTCGCCACCCTGTAGCGCAATGGCATCTTGCGCCTGCACCTCCACTACCGACCGCGATGCAATCGTCTGGCCATTGACGGTGAGCCCGCTGCCTCGAAAATAGTAAAGTCGGCGCCGCGATTGCGCGTGGCTTGCGCCTGGCACGGTCCATTGCGCGCCGGCTTGCATGCGGATAGTCCAAATGGCCAGGTCGGCGTCCGTCTCAGAGGCCCAGGAGTCCGGCGGAGGCGCTGCGCCGCGCGCCTGTTCCAGCGTTCCGGCTACCACTTGCACCGAAGTCTTGCGCCCGTTTGCGTCGGTAAATTCAAGCAAGGGGACACTGTCGGCCCAGAGCATGGTGAAGTGCGGCTCGGCCATTTTTTTACGCGCCGGCAGATTGAGCCAAATCTGGAATAACTCGGCTGGGTTGGCGGCCTCCGTTTGGCGCAGCGGAAACATTTCGCAGTGCACAATGCCTTTGCCTGCAGTGAGCCATTGCACATCGCCCGGTCCGAAGCGGGCAGTGGCCCCGAGCGAGTCGGAGTGGTCGATAAAACCCTGGCGCACGATGGTGACGGTTTCAAAGCCTCGGTGCGGATGGGCCGGAAAGCCCGGCACCGTGGTGCCGTGGTACATGCGCCAGCCGTCTTTGCCTTCAAAGTCCTGACCGATATTGCGTCCGCCCAGATCGGCCTTGGGCCCCATATTCGCATTGCCGGGCGGATAGGCATCGTCGTGGTGGACGCAGAACAAAAACGGGTCTATGGTTTGCCAGGGAAATCCCAAAGGCGCGATCGCGAGAATGCTGTGGTTTGCCATAGATTAAAAGCCTCGAGTGCAGGTACACGCTAGCTAGCGTGAAGGCCGCAGTTTAGTGGTCGGGCTGCGCTGTAGCGGCAGATCTTGCAGGTCTTGCACTGACATGCACACAGCCCGCCGCTCCATCGGCATGAATGCCTTGGGCGCAAGCGATAAGTGGTCACAGGCCCGACCGCTAAGATGCGCCAATGGGTTTTTCTTTCCGTTTGTTGCGCGCCGCTGCGGCGCTGGCCATCGCCGCGCTGCTGTGTCTGGCCGATGCCGGCCGGCGTGCGCCACTGGTGCCTGCGCAGGCCGCGCAGGTGACCCTAGCGCAAGTGGCAGGCGCTGTTCCAAGCTCGTCGCAAGCCGCGCTTGCGGGCGGACATTGGGAGCGTACGGGACAGGGGCATATTCCCATGCCCCAGGGCGTGCCGGCCGCGCATGCCAGCGCCTTGCTTGCACTGCCGGCCACGCATCCATCGGCGCTGCTGGCTTTTTGGTTTGCCGGGGACCGCGAGAGTGCGCCCAATGTCCAGATCGCCATGTCGGCGCTGGACCGTGCCAGTGGCAGCTGGTCCCCCGCCCGTAGGGTGGTGGACCGCTGGGAGATGGGGGCGCAGCTAGGGTTTGGCATCCGCCGTATTGGCAATCCGGTAGCCTGGCTGGATGGACAGGGGCAAGTGCATTTGTTTGTTGTGGCCACCGGTTTAGGCGGCTGGGCGGCTGGGCGGGTGGTGCATTTGCGTCAGTCTGCACCCACGCCGCAGGCGCCATGGGCCTGGGAGGCTGTGGCGGTGTTGCCCTTGTCCTGGCTTTGGAATACCAGCTACCTGGTGCGCACCGCCCCCTTGCCCTTGGCCGACGGTGGCCTGGTGTTGCCAGCCTACTTTGAACTGGCGCGCAAATACCCGGTGGCCCTGCGTCTGGATGCGCAAGGTGCTTTGCGCGCGATGGCGCCGATGTCAACCCAAGGCCAGATGCTGCAACCGGCCTTGCTGGCACGGGACCAGCGCGAGTGGCTCGCTTTGATGCGCGATAGCGGGCCTGCGGGCCGCATCCGCGTGGCTCGCACCCTTGATGCTGGCGTCCGGTGGTCAGACGCCGAAGATTTGCCCTTGGATAACCCCAATGCCAGCGTCGCCACGCTGACGGCAGGCGGGCAGCACTTGCTGGTGTACAACCCGCAAAAAAGCGGCCGCGACCGCTTGCGTATGGCTTCCTCGCTGGACGGAACCCTGTGGAGCAGCATGGTGGAATTGGAAAACGGGCCACCGGGAAGCGAATACTCCTACCCGGCCATGGCCTTGGTCGATGGCCAGGTCTGGGTGAGCTATACCGACCAGCGCCAGTCGATTGCCTGGCAGCGATTTGCCTGGGTGTCGCAGGCCTGGGCAGCGCCTGACAAAGGGCGACCATGAGCTGGGTGGATGGGTCCGATTGGCTGCGTCTGGTGCAGGATGCAGCACCCCTGTTGCCGCAGCCGTCTTTGCTGCCCATGCTCAGGCAAGCGGGCTGGGCCTTGGTGTTGGCGGCGCTCGTCACGGCCCTGGTGCAATGCTTTGATGCGCGCTGGCTGCGCGACAAAGGCCGCCTGCTGGCCTTGGTAGGTGCATTGTGGGCCTGCATTCCCGGTCCTTGGGGCCTGAGTTATTGGTTGGGGCTGGCATTTCAGACGCCCAGTCTCATGGCCATTGGCTTGGCCCTAAGCTACCTATGGCGCAGTGTGGTGCAGCGCCGATGGCCCCAAAGCGCGCAATACCCTGACCCTGCAAGCGCCAGACAGCGCAGCCTTGCATGGCAAGACCGCTATGCGCTTTTTGGCATCGCCATGGGCTGGTTGCTGCTGTTGGATGTCTTTGCGTATTTGCCCTGGAGCGTCTATGCCTGGGGATTTCATCCCTCGGCCAATGGCTTGCTTTTGCTGGTAGCCCTGTGGCCATGGATCGCCAGTGGCCGCGCATCGACGCTGATGCAAGCACCATCCAAAGTGCTGCTGCCGGTGCTGGCCTTGTTTTGGGTATCCCGTTGGCCCACCGGCAATTTGTGGGACGCGGTGCTCGATCCTTGGTTGTTCGTCGGCCTGCATGGCTATGTGCTCATGCGCTACCGCAAACGCCAGCGCGCCTAGTTGGCGAAGCCGGCGTTTCAGGGCTTGCTGATGATTAAGAGCTCTTTGCCAAACAACCACTCCTGGGGCTGCCAAATATTCGATAGCCTTACTTCCCCAGCGCGGTGGCGGCTTTTCACATGCCAGCGCTGCGCCAGCAGCTCGCAGCGCGGTAGGCAAGTTAATGGCGTCTGCGCTGTTTCGGCGTCGATCCACACCACCGCGTCAAAGCCTTCCAGCAAATAGTCAAGGCGTTCTGCGGCAGGCAGATCCGGGCGCAGGCTTGCGGTGTTGCGACCTTCGACGTCATAGGGAACCAGGGTACTGCCCGGCAGCAAAAAGGCAAAGCGCTCGTATTGCCCGTTAAAGCCATTGGGCACTGCGATACGCAGCTTTTGCATGCGCGCCTGAATGGCTGCGCTATAGCCCGCTTGCGCGCCAGCCAGTGGTGCGGTCATAGCACTGAAACAGGCGTATAGCGCCAGCGTAGCGGCCAAGGCGCTGTTGCGCGTCCAGCGCGCGTCCAAGAAGCCGCCAAGGCAGGCGGTCAAGCCCAGCGCGGCGCACATCAAGGTGATGCCTAGCTCCAGGTCTGTGCCTATGCCCAAGCCGTGCATAACCCAGCCAATCCGGGCTAACAGTGTCAAAGCAATCGCACCGATCAGTAAAACGGCAAAAAACCAGCCGCGCGCCAGACGCTCCCAGTACATCGCCAGCAGGATGGCAAAGGCCGGCATGGCCGCAATGACGTAGCGCGCTGAGCGTTGGCTAGGGATGCTAAAGACCAGCAGCCACACCAGCAGCCAGATCAAAAGCGTGCCCTGGGGTTGACCGGCCCAGGCCCGCCAATGGCCAAGCCAAGCGCAGCGCAGTGCGTACCAGCACAGGCCCAGTGCCACGGGCAGCAGCAGCCCCGCGTTTTCCGGGTAGGCCAAGGCTTGCTGCCATACGGGATAGTCCCCGTTCAAGGCCGCTTGCCAATAGCCGCCGGTTTGCAGCTTGCCGGCGTTTTCGCCGATCACAAACTCCTGCCAAACCGCCCGCGGATCAGGGTCCAGCACAAACCAGAGCGCGAAAACGCCCAGTGCGACGACCACGCTCAAACCCACGCCCGCTGCCGTGCGCACCAAGGCTTTGAAGCGGGGACTTCCTTGGCTCAGCCACAAGGCGCAGCCCAGCGTGGCAGCGGCCGG
>JAEMRG010000064.1:0-2163 GCA_016463455.1 Rhodoferax sp. | reverse complement strand
GCTAGAAAAATGATCGCTGCCAGCAGCGCGGTGCGCCATTGGCCACTGATGCGCAGCGTCATCCAGCCCAAAGCGGCGGTGGTTAGCAAGGTGTAGGCCACGCTGGGCCAGCGCAGAGAAAACAAACTCCCTTGCGCGCTCCAGTCGCCGCTGGCGATGGCTTGCCAGAACAGCAAGGGCGGTTTGGTGTTGCGCATATTCTCTAGGTCGGATACCAGCGGCAGCCAATGCCCCGATGCTGCTGTGAGGCGGGCGATATGGATATAGACCATTTCGTCGCCATTGGTCGGCGCATAAGGACTGCTGAGTCCGAAAAAATACAGACCTACTGCACAAAAAAGCAAGGCCCACCAGGGCCAAAGTGCGCCTACTTTAGCGGATGTGCGGGCTTGCGTGCTGGACACCATGCGGACCACTTTAGCGCTTACGAAAAGTCCAGCGGTCGTTGGCTAAGAAATTACTGACGCTGGCGATGACGATGGCAATCACATTGGCCAGCATGTAATGCATGCTGTGCGCCAACCAAAGGGTTAGCACGTATTGCAGGCCGATGCCAAACCAGGACGCCAGTGCGTACTGGAACAACTGCACTGTCAAACTCGTCGAGGGCAAGGGGTCAATGCCCGCTTCGCTGGGCATCTGCTGCACACGGTCGGCCCAGGTCCAGAGGCGGTTCCACGTGAAGTTATTGACGGTGGCCACTGCAATAGCCAGTGCCAGTGAGGCGTAAGGCTTGCCCTGGGGTCCCTCCAGGCTTTGAAACACATACTCGTGGCCCAAGTACAGCACGGCGATATTGACGACGGTGCCACTGGCCCCGACCATGCCGAATTTGATGTAGCGCATACCCAGCAGCCAGCGCAGCAGGACCAGCAGGCGGTCACGCCAGAGGGCTTGCGCGTTCATGCGCCGGGCGCCGCCGCGACAGCACCGGGCAGCGCTTGCAAAAAGGCCAGCGCCTGGTCCAGCACCGGATCCGGCGCAATGCGTTTGAGGCACTGGTTGTCGCCATCGCAAAACGTTAGGCGGTGGTTGTAGGCGCTTAGGCAGGGCGAGCAGGCGATACCGGATTCGAGCACCACATTACGCTTGCCCAGCGGTCCATACAGCTTGCCAGTTTCGGGTCCGAAAAAAACCATGGTTTGGATCGGCGTCAAGGTGGCGAAATGGCCAGGACCGCCGTCGTTGGTGATGAGCAAATCGGCGGCATAAAACAACATCAAAAGCTCGCGGATGCTGCGGGTGTAGCCGGTCAGGTCAATGCATAAATCACTGCCGACCTGGGTCTTCAACTGCTGCGCTAAAGCGGCATCGTCCTTAAGGCCAATCAAGCCGACCGCATAGCCCTGGTGACACAGCCCTTGCGCCACGCGCGCATAGTGCGCTTGCGGCCAGGCGCGCTCGGGCAGGATTCCGCCACCGGCATACAAAAGCACCAGGCGCTTGGCTTGGGTGGCCGGATGGTCCTGCCCCAAGGTGTTCTGGTAAGCCAAAAGTTCTTCGGGCGTAAACGGCACGGACAAAGCGCTGTCTTGGGGTACGGCCCGGATGGGCGCTGCTTTATTGCGCGGCATGCTGTCCGCCTGCAGGGCATCGACCAGCGATAAAAATTGCAAGCTGATGTGCTGGTAAGGGTTGTAGGGAATGGCATGCGTAATAAAGCTGCCCCGGTACAGGCCTTCCTGCGTATGCGCAGTAAAACCGCTGCGCACCGGCGCGCCGCAGGCAAAGGACAGCAGCGCGCTGACGCGCGAAAACAATTCGCAGTCGATAACCGCGTCAACACCCAAAGCGCGCAGTTGTGCGCTCACGCGCAGGATGTCGCCCACCAGCGCAAGGCCGCCGCTGTCGTCGATCGTATGCATGTGCGCTGCTTCGGTAAGCGACAGTAAGCGAGTGACTTCTTGGTTTTTTTTCAGTTGCAGAATGTGGATGGCCGCTTGCGGGTAGCGCTGGCGTAGCGCGGCAAACATCGGACCGGCTAAGACGATGCTGCCCATTTCCGACAACAGGATGACCAGAATATGGCGCGCATCCTGCGGCATCACCGCAGGCTTGCGCCATAAACTGCAGAGCTGCACCCAGCCCGACACTACGCCACATAGCAACTGGCCCAGCCAGCGGTCTATCAGGCGTTGTGTCTGCAGCTTCATGCGTCTGTTG
>JAEMRG010000063.1 GCA_016463455.1 Rhodoferax sp. | reverse complement strand
CCCATGCTCACCAAGAGCACGCCCGAAGGCGCGCGCGACTATCTGGTGCCCAGCCGGGTCCACGACGGCCAGTTTTTTGCGCTGCCGCAATCGCCCCAGTTGTTCAAGCAATTGCTGATGGTGGCCGGTTTTGATCGTTACTACCAGATTACCAAGTGCTTCCGAGACGAAGACCTGCGGGCCGATCGCCAGCCCGAATTCACGCAAATTGATATCGAAACCTCCTTCCTCGGCGAGGAAGAAATCCGCGATATGTTCCAGGGCATGATTGCCACGGTGTTCAAAAACACCATTGGTGTGGATTTGGGTAATTTTCCGGTGATGCGTTACGCCGATGCGATGCATATCTACGGTTCGGACAAGCCAGACCTGCGTGTGAAATTGCAATTTACCGAAATGACCGACGTTATGCAAGACGTGGACTTCAAGGTGTTTTCCGGTGCGGCGAATATGAAGGGCGGACGCGTGGTGGCGCTGCGTGTGCCCGGCGGTTCGACGGAAGGCGGCGGTATCAGCCGTGGCGAGATTGACGCTTACACCGAGTTCGTCAAAATTTACGGCGCTAAAGGCCTGGCCTATATCCGGGTCAATGAAGTGGCCAAGGGCCGTGACGGCTTGCAAAGCCCCATCGTCAAAAATATCCATGATGCGGCGCTTACCCAACTGATGGAGCGCACCGGTGCGCAGGATGGCGATTTGATTTTCTTTGGCGCCGACAAAGCCAAAATCGTCAACGATGCAATCGGGGCTCTGCGCTTGAAGATCGGACATAGCGATTTTGGCAAGAAGCAGGGATTGTTCGAAAAAGGTTGGGCGCCCCTGTGGGTGGTGGACTTCCCGATGTTCGAGTTCGACGAGGAAGCGCAACGCTACACGGCCACCCACCACCCGTTTACCGCACCCAAAGATGGCCACGAGGACTGGATGGTCACCGCCCCCGAAAAATGCATTTCCAAGGGCTACGACATGGTCTTAAACGGATGGGAAATGGGCGGCGGCTCGGTGCGTATCCACCGCGCCGATGTGCAGCAAAAAGTGTTTGATGCACTCAAGATCACGCCGGAAGAGGCGCAACTGAAATTTGGCTTTTTGCTCGACGCCTTGCAATACGGCGCCCCCCCGCACGGTGGCCTGGCCTTCGGTTTGGACCGCATCATCACCCTCATGACCGGCGCCGAATCCATTCGCGATGTGATTGCCTTCCCCAAAACCCAGCGCGCCCAGTGTTTGCTCACGCAAGCGCCCAGCCCGGTGGACGAAAAACAGTTACGCGAGTTGCATATTCGTTTGCGCAATCTGGACGCGGTCAAAGCCTGACAAGACCGAGCCCGGCGTTTGCCTTTAGCGGCCCATGATGCGGCGGTAGGCCTGGCGCGTGGGCTCCGACACCGCCTCCAGGAGTTGGACGTAGCGGGTCTGGTGGCGCGCCAGCATGCGCGCCGAGGCCACCCAGCGCGATTTGCAAAACCAATGGCAGCTGTGCTGCATCAACAGCAACTCCGCCGTTAAGCAAAAGGACCGGTCCGGCCCGGATAGACCTGTTGCGTTGGCCATCACGCGGCTGATACCGTCGCCATGTACCCGCAGGATGTCGTGCAAACTGAAGGTTTTAGCGGGCAGCCAGCGCGTGGCTAGCGGCAAGCTCAGGGGCAGCGTGCTGGCGCGCAAGAGGCGCGGGTCGGCTTCTGCCGCCAAGTCTGTCAGCAGGCTTTGGAACTGGCCCTCCAGTTGGTTCTCGGTTTGGGCCAGCATGGACCAAATGCTTTGGCGCCGCTCCGCTTCCTGCTCGCCCATGGCGCGCAAATAGCCGTCCACCAGGGTTTGCATCAGGCTCTCAATCTGGTAGCGCCGCAAAAACCGGCCCAGTATCAGAACACGGCGGCGCTGCTCCAGCGAATTGCGCATTTGCAGGCTGAAGGCGAGTATCGCGAAAAAAACCAGGACGTTCATGCTGTAGTGCTGCCTTGGAGGACATGCATTCTTGGGGATGCCGGGCAAGTGTAGCGACTGCACTGGCCCCTGCCGGGCCCGCGCAGAGGCGGCAGGCACAATGCGGGTCTGCCCCATAACACCGCTTAGGCGTCCTGCCTTGAAAATTCCCCAATCCGTGCTGGTGGTGATCTATACCCCGTCTTTGCAGGTCTTGCTGATCCGCCGCACCGAGGCCGATGCGGCTGCGCCGGCCTTTTGGCAGTCGGTAACGGGTAGCAAAGACCACCCAGACGAAACTTTTGAGGCAACCGCCGTGCGCGAGATTGCCGAAGAGACCGGTATCGACTGCGGCCCTGGTTCGCCTCTGCAAGGCAGTCTGCGCGATTGGGCGCTGGAAAACGTGTACCCCATTTACCCGCGCTGGCTGCACCGCTATGCGCCAGGCGTAGTCTTTAACACCGAGCATGTGTTTGGTTTGCAAGTGCCCGAGGGCACCGTGGTGCAGATCAATCCACGGGAACACACCGCCTGGCAGTGGCTCCCCTTTGCTGAAGCGGCGGCGCTGTGTTTTTCTCCTTCTAATGCAGAGGCCTGTTTGCTGCTGCCACGATTTGCAGCCTGAGAGCGCACCGATGCCATCTGTTTTTCGTGTGGTGATCATGCGTATCGGCTTGTTTGTGGTGGGGCGCCGTTATTGAGCTGCGCCAGCAAGCGGCCAATCCCGCGCAGGGCTCGAGTGCTTGGCGCGAGGACCTCAGCGCCATAAGGAAACGCTGGTAATATGGTTTGATAGTCATTATCATTACAGCGCCATGAATCCATCTGACGAGGACGTTGGAACCCCGGTTTCCGTCAAAATCCGCGAGCGCATTCGGGCCGCGCGCAAGCGTTTTAACGCCAACGACAATATTGCCGAATTTATCGCGCCGGGCGAATTGGAATCCTTGCTCGACGAGGTGGAAGACAAGATGCGGGGCGTGCTGGGCAGTCTGGTAATAGATACCGAGAATGACCACAACACCAGCAATACCGCCCGCCGGGTAGCCAAGATGTACCTTAACGAGGTGTTTCGGGGTCGCTATGTGCCGGCGCCTGCGATCACCGAATTCCCCAACGCTGAGCACCTTAATGAGCTGATGATCGTCGGCCCGATCACAGTGCGTAGCGCCTGCAGCCACCATTTCTGTCCGGTGATCGGCAGTATTTGGATTGGCGTATTGCCCAATGAGCATACCAACGTCATCGGTCTGAGCAAGTATGCGCGCTTGGCTGAATGGGTGATGGGGCGGCCCCAAATTCAAGAAGAGGCGGTGGTGCAACTGGCCGACCTGATTCAAGAAAAAACCCAACCGGATGGTCTGGCCATTGTGATGGAGGCCAGCCACTTTTGCATGTCCTGGCGGGGAGTGAAAGATATGGACAGCAAAATGATTAATTCCGTGATGCGCGGCGTGTTTTTGAAAGACCCGAATTTGCGCCGTGAGTTTTTGTCTCTGATCCCTAAGAAAGGCTAAACCATGTTGGTCCGTTTGCTTTATGCCAGTCGCGCTATTGACGCGGCAAGCGCAGGAATTGAAGGCATCTTGGCGCAGTCCCGTCAGGGCAATCCAGGGCTGGGGATTACGGGCATTCTTTGCTATGGCGGAGGCATATTTTTGCAAGCCATAGAGGGTGGTCGCGGCGCCGTGAGTGATTTGTACGGCCACATTCAGCGCGACCAGCGCCATAAAGATGTGGTCTTACTGCATTACGAGGAAATCTCCGAGCGGCGTTTCAGCGGTTGGACCATGGGCCAGGTCAATATGTCCAAAATCAACGCCAGTATTTTGCTCAAGTATGCGGAAAAGCCCGAGTTAGACCCTTACAGCGTGTCTGGCAAAGTATCGCTGGCCTTGCTGGAAGAACTGATGGCCACCGCGTCCATCATGGGCCGGGCCTAAGCGGTCCGTTATTGCCCATGGCAGCGCTGCTGGGTTGCGATTTTTCCAGCAGCCCGGGGCCGCGCAAACACATCGTCCTGGCCTGGGGGCATAGCGACGGTGCACGCCTCGTAGTCGACAGCCTGGTTCGCTTGCAAAGCCTTGGAGCGTTTACCTCGGCGCTACAGTCCCGTGCGGCCTGGATTGGCGGCTTTGATTTACCCTTTGGCCTGCCGCGTGAACTTGTCGAGCATCTGGGCTGGCCCACGCGCTGGGAAGATTGCATTGCCCACTACGCCGCCTTGCCCCGGCCCCAGATTCGCGATTTATTCGCCGCTTTTTGCGACAGCCGGCCCGCTGGCGCCAAATTTGCTCATCGCGCCACTGACGGCCCAGCCGGCTCCAGCCCCTCCATGAAATGGGTCAATCCGCCGGTGGCCTATATGCTGCACGCAGGCGTGCCCGCCTTGATGGCGGCGGGTGCGCATTTCCCTGGCTCACAAGCGCCCGATCCGCAGGCGGCGCGCATTGCCTTAGAGGCTTATCCGGGCATGCTGGCGCGCGAAGTCTTGGGTGCGCAAAGTTACAAAAGTGATGATAAAGCCAAGCAAACGCCTGAGCGCTTGATTGCCCGCAAAGACTTGATCAACGCCCTGGAGCTGGGGCAAACCCGTTGGGGCACACGCCTCAAGCTGAGCCACGCACAGCGCGATGCCTTGGCGCAGGACGCCAGTGGCGATGCCTTGGACGCCGTTTTGTGCCTGGTGCAAGCCGCTTGGGGTCAGCGCGCCCAAGCGCAGGGCGACGTGCGTTACGGCTTGCCCGCAGATACGGACCCTTTGGAAGGCTGGATACTGGGCGCTTAGGCTGGTGAGCGCTTGGCAGCTTGCGGGGGTGCTTTACTGCTTTGCGCCGCAGACCGCGCAAGCCGGATTTTTTTGCACGCGTAGCCGCGTCCATTCCATGCTGCGTGCATCTAGCATCAGCAAATAGCCGCTCAAGGAGGTGCCGGTCTGCGCCAGTAATTTGAGCGCCTCCAGCGCTTGCATCGCGCCTATCACACCGACCAGGGGTGCCAACACGCCCATGGTGGCGCAGCGCGCTTCTTCGGGCGGCGCATCGGGTGCAAACACGCAGGCGTAGCAGGGCGCATGGACATCGCGCGGGTCATACACCGCAATTTGGCCGTCCATGCCGATGGCTGCGCCACTGACCAGCGGTACACGCTGCTGCACACAAGCGGCGTTGATGGCTTGGCGGGTCTGGAAGTTATCGCAGCAATCGAGCACCACATCCGCCTGCGCCACCAGGCTCTGTAGCAGCCGTGGATCGGCGTGCGCTTGCAGCGCTTGCACCTGTACCGCCGGGTTCAGTTGGGCCAAGGTGCTTTGGGCCGAAAGCACTTTGGCTTGCCCAATGCGGTCCGTGCGGTGCATGATTTGGCGTTGCAAATTGGTCAAATCCACCGTATCGTCATCAACGATGGTGATGCTGCCCACACCTGAGCAGGCCAGGTACATGGCCGCCGGTGAGCCCAGACCACCCGCGCCAATGATGAGCGCGCGCGATGCCAGGATGCGGCGCTGGCCCTCAATCCCGATGTCATCGAGCAGCAGGTGCCGCGAATAGCGCAGCAAATCTGCGTCGGACAGGCCCGGCTCAGACAACGGGACGCCTCATTGCTCTTTTTTCTCGGCGCTGCGCTCTACTTGCGTTTTACTTATCAGCACCGGCTGGCCTTTGAGTTTTTTGAGTGCCTGGCCGAGTTGGAAGTCTTTGTCCGAGCCAAATTCCGGGGCGCGGCGTTCGGCCACCGGTTTACGCGATTCTTCTTCCAGGCGTTTCATGGCCTCTTCGCGTGCTTTCTCACGGGCCGGGTCTTTCACTTCTTCGCCTTGGCCGCTGCTTAAATGTTTTTCCAAGTCCGCTTCGCGCGTGCGCAGGACGGCAAAGGGGCTGCCTTCCTCGGTGTCATCGATCATCAAATCTGGCACGATGCCCTTGGCCTGGATCGAACGGCCGCTAGGCGTGTAGTAGCGCGAGGTGGTGAACTTCAGGCCGGTGTCACCGCTCAAAGGCCGGAATGTTTGCACCGAGCCTTTGCCAAAGGTTTGCCCGCCCATGATGGTGGCGCGCTTATGGTCTTGCAGTGCGCCGGCCACAATCTCACTGGCCGAGGCTGAGCCTTCGTTCACCAGCACGATCAGTGGGATATTTTTTAACTGCGCCGGTAGCTTTTTGATCGGGTCTGCGCCCATCCGGGCCATATAGTCGCGCGCATTGGCACGCAGGGTTTGCCGGCTTTCCTCGGTCTGCCCATTGGTACTGACCACCGTCACGTTCTCGGGCAGGAAAGCGGCGGAAATAGCCACGGCGGCGTTGAGTAGCCCGCCCGGGTCGTTACGTAAATCCAGCACCATGCCTTTCATCTTCGGGTCTTGCTCATACAGCTCGTTGACTTTTTTCACAAAATCATCGACGGTCCGTTCCTGGAACTGGCTCACGCGGATCCATGCGTAGCCCGGCTCTATCAGTTTGCCGCGCACCGACTGTTGTTTGATTTCTTCGCGGACGATGGTCACCGCAAAGGTTTTGTTTTCGTCTTTACGGAACACGGTCAACATCACTTTGGTGGCGGGTTCGCCGCGCATGCGCTTGACTGCTTCATTCAGGCTCAGTCCCTTAACCGCCGTGTCATCGACTTTGATGATGAAGTCATTGGGCTTGAGACCAGCGCGGTCGGCCGGTGAACCTTCAATCGGCGAGACCACTTTGACCACACCGTCTTCCTGGGTGATTTCGATGCCCACACCGACAAATTTGCCGCTGGTTCCTTCACGAAACTCTTTGAAGGATTTTTTGTCGAAATACGTGGAATGCGGGTCCAGGCTGGAAACCATGCCGGTAATAGCGTCGGTGATCAGCTTTTTTTCATCCACGGCTTCCACGTAATCGCTTTTGATCAGGCCGAATACGGTGGAGAGCTGCTGCAACTCTTCCAAAGGCATGGGCGCCAGGGTGTTGCGGGCCACGGTTTGTACCGAAACCGTCGTCAGCGAGCCGGCCAATGCGCCCAGCATCACCCAGCCTGCAATCTTTAATTTTTGACCCATAGTCGTACCCGTTTCATTGAATTCCTAAGTGCCTGGTGGCCAAAATGCCTGAGGCGAATCTCTATTGTGCCTCCGAACGCGGCACATTGCGGGGGGCGGGGGTATACCCAGAACTCAACGACGCCTTCAAACCGCTTTGCCTTGCGCTGCCACCGCCTGCGCCGCTTGGGCTATGGCCTGTGCATCGCCTAAATAGTAATGGCGTATCGGTTTCAGATCTGCGTCCAATTCGTAAACCAGCGGTATCCCATTGGGGATATTGACGCCCACGATGTCGTCGTCACCAATCTGGTCCAGGTATTTCACCAGCGCGCGTATCGAGTTACCGTGCGCCGCGATGACCGGGCGCTTGCCTGCGCGCAAAGCCGGCGCGATGGACTCCTGCCAAAAGGGCATGACGCGCGCCACCGTGTCTTTCAGGCACTCGGTCAGTGGCACCTGGCCCGGCGCCAGTCTGGCGTAGCGCGGGTCGCTGCCCTCGCAGCGCGGGTCGCCGGGCTCTAGTGCCGGGGGCGGCACATCAAAACTGCGGCGCCACAGCAGCACCTGTTGCTCGCCGTACTGGCGCGCCATATCGGCTTTGTTCAGGCCTTGCAAGGCGCCGTAATGGCGCTCGTTGAGCCGCCAGTTGTGCACCACCGGCAGCCAGGTGCAGTCCATCTGGTCCAGGCAGTGCCATAAGGTGTGCGTTGCGCGCTTGAGCATGCTGGTGTAGGCCAGGTCGAAGGCATAGCCTTGGGCTTTGAGCAAATGCCCAGCGTTTTGCGCCTGTTCGATGCCCGTGGGCGTCAGGTCCACATCGGTCCACCCGGTGAAGCGGTTTTCAAGGTTCCAGGTGGATTCGCCGTGGCGTATCAATACAAGTCGGTACATGGCAGAAAATAGGGGGGTGAAGGGGGTTGCAGCCGCGCGGACTGTGGGGAAACATGGGGCATTCTAAAATGCCCGATTGTTCTCCCCCTAGCACCCTCAAGGAACCCTAGTGAAATTTCTTCTCGATAACTGGATGTTGATTACCCTGGCCCTGATTTCCGGCGCCCTACTACTTGCGCCTGTGATGCAAGGCGCAGCCAGCGGGGGCCTGAGTGCCAACGACGCGGTGCAATTGATTAACCGGGAAAAAGCCGTCGTGGTGGATGTGTGTGAACCTGCGGAGTTTGCCTCCGGACACATCGTAGGCTCCAAAAATATTCCCTTGGCCGACTTGCCTGCTAAGCTGGCTACAGCGGTCAAAAACAAAGGCTTGCCTTTGATTCTGGTTTGTCAGTCGGGTGCACGCTCAGGCCGCGCGATGGCTGCGGCTAAAACGCTGGGCTATGCGCAAGTCCACTCGCTCGGTGGTGGTCTGGCGGCTTGGAAAAGTGCTGGGCTACCGCTAGAAAAAGTCTGATTCGCCGCCCTAAAACAAAGTTTTCCCACTGAGTCGATGATGCAAAACGTCAAGATGTACACCACCGCAGTTTGCCCTTATTGCGTGCAGGCTAAGCGTATTCTTAAGTCCAAAGGGGTGGAGTTGATCGAAGAGATCCGCATCGATACCAACCCGACTGAGCGCAGTGCCATGATGGAGCGCACCGGGCGGCGCACCGTGCCGCAAATCTTTATCGGCGATACCCATGTGGGCGGCTGCGATGACCTGATGGACTTAGACAGCCGCGGCGGCCTGATGCCCTTGTTGCTAGCGCCCTGAGCGCGCCTACAGCCGGCGCCGGCCTGCTGCGATAATTCGGGGCGCCAAAGGCCTTGCAAGCCCCAGCGCACCATCCCACGGGCCCACCTTTTTGTACGCTGGGCTTTGTTTTCAATTGAAAGATTCACGTCATGTCAGAACAAGCCCCAGTTTTCCAAATCCAACGCGTTTACCTCAAAGAGGCGTCGATGGAGCAGCCCAATTCGCCGGCTATCCTGCTCGAGCAAGAGCAGCCTTCGGTGGATATTCAACTGGGCATTGAAGCCAATCCGGTGGCAGAAGGTGTGTTCGAAGTCAGTGTGACGGCCACGGTGCATACCAAAATCAAAGACAAAACCGTGTTTCTGGTGGAAGTCAAACAGGCCGGTATTTTTGAAGTTCGCAACCTGCCCGAAGAGCAAATGGGCCCGATCATGGGCATTGCCTGCCCACAAATTGTGTACCCCTATTTGCGCGGCAATGTGGCCGACCTGATTCAGCGTAGCGGCTTTCCACCGGTGCATTTGTCAGAAATCAACTTCCAGGCCATGTACGAGCAGCAGCAAAGCCA
>JAEMRG010000340.1 GCA_016463455.1 Rhodoferax sp. | reverse complement strand
AAAGAACCCCAGTCCTGCCCGAAAAAAGTCATGTGTTGGAAATCGTTGGCTTGCACCCAGGCCTTCATCCATTGCACATGGTTGAAGTAGGAATAGTCGGCCGCCTCTTCCAGTTTGTCGGATCGCCCAAAACCCACGAGGTCGGGAGCTACGACACGCATGCCCGCAGCCACAAATACGGGGATCATCTTGCGATACAGAAACGACCAGGCCGGTTCGCCATGCATGAGTAAAACGAGCGGGCCATCGCGCGGGCCTTCGTCGATATGTGCGATTCGCAAAATACCCACCTCGGTGTACCGGGGCTGGTAGGGGAAATCCGGCAAGTTGGCAAACCGGGCTTCGGGCGTGCGCAGCACGTCGCCGTGGATGGGCAGGGAGATGGCTTGTTCCATAAAGATCGGGCGCAGGCCCTGCGTTGTGAGGGCACGACTTTACACCATACACTAGTGCTTGGAATGGGTCTTAGCCGCGCATGGTATGTGGTGAATGTGCGCTGCGCCAAGCACCCCTAACAAGCTTGGTTTACTGGCTGCTAAGGTCGCCCGCGTGCGGCTTTCTGGCCCGTTCATACAAGGGCATGACCTTGGCCAGATTGGCCTCGATCTCTGCAATGCGCGTATTGCCGGAAGGGTGGGTGGACAACCATTCCGGCGGCGCGCCTTTGTTGTTGGCCGCCATTTTTTGCCACAAGCTCACCCCCGCACGCGGATCGTAGCCGGCCCGTGCGGCTAGTTCCATGCCCACCAGATCGGCTTCGGACTCGTCCTCGCGTCCGAATTTAAGCGACGCCAAATTGGCGCCGGTTTGCGCTACCGCATCGCCAATGCGCGGGTCAATGCCCAACAGGCCCGACAGCAAAGAGCCGCCCAAGCGCGCCGCTAACTCGGTGGCCTGACCTTTGCCCATGCGCTCGCGCGCATGTTCGCGCAAAGCATGGGCGATTTCATGGCCCATCACCATGGCTACTTCGTCATCCGTGAGTTGCAGTTTGTTCAGTATCCCGGTGTAGAACGCAATCTTGCCGCCAGGCATGCAATAGGCATTGATTTGGTTGGAGCCGATCAGGTTGACCTCCCATTTCCATTGCTGCGCGCGCGGGTTCCAGGCGCTGGCAAAAGGAGTAATTTTGTCCATGATGGTGCGCAAGCGCTGCACCTGCGGGTGGTCTGCCGGCCCCAAAGCATGTTGTTTAGTAGCCTGTGCCAAGGTTTGCTGGTATTGCAAGGCGGCGCTGCGCTCCACCTGGTCGGCGGGGATCATCTTGGCAAACACCGAGCTCTCACCCACTTGCACACCTTCGCGGGTTTGCGCCTGCACCGTCTGCGCCGCAGGCAAGGCGGCCAACAGGCTCAGACCTAGCTGCAGCACGGTGCGGCGCGCACCCTTGCCTGTTATTGAGCACCCTTGCATATACCGAACCTCCTTGATTGCAGTGGGTATTATTCCCGGATGACCGAGCCTAGCCTAGCACCCTCTGCAAATGAGCCTAAAGTCTCCTGGCTGCAGACTCTCAAAATTTACGCCGAACCGGCTTCTTTGCGCATGTTGTCGCTGGGCTTTTCGGCGGGGCTGCCTTTGTTGCTGGTGTTTGGCACGCTGAGCTTTTGGCTGCGTGAGGCGGGTATCGACCGCACCACTATTGGCTTTCTCAGCTGGGTAGGCCTGGCCTACGGCTTCAAATGGGTCTGGTCGCCCTTGGTCGATCGTATGCCTATTCCCTTGCTCACAGCCGCCTTGGGGCGCAGGCGCAGCTGGCTCCTGCTGTCGCAGCTCGTCATCATGGTGGCCTTGCTGTGTATGGCGATGACCGATCCGCAAGCGGCCTTGGCCCCGGTGGTGTGGTGTGCGGTGGCGGTGGCTTTTGCCTCCGCGACGCAAGATATTGCGCTGGACGCCTTTCGCATCGAATCGGCCGATGTGCAGCACCAGGCGGCATTAGCGGCTACTTACCAAACCGGCTACCGATTGGCCATGATCTGGTCCGGCGCCGGCGCCCTGTGGATCGCCGCGCGGGCCGAAGTGCCCGCTGCGGTGGCGGGTGTTGCGGCTCCCTACCAGCACGAGCCCTGGCAATTGGCCTATGTGGTCATGGCGCTCAGCATGCTGCCAGGCGTGCTCACCGTATTGATGTCACGAGAGCCTGTGGCTGCGCCGATTGCGCCTAGCAAAGGAATCCGGCAATGGCTGCAAAGTGCCCTAGTCGCGCCCTTTGCGGACTTCCTCCAACGCTACCGCTGGCAAGCCGCGCTGATACTGGCCTTGATTGCCACCTACCGCATCAGTGATGTGGTGATGGGCATCATGGCCAACCCGTTTTATGTGGACATGGGCTTTAGCA
>JAEMRG010000339.1 GCA_016463455.1 Rhodoferax sp. | reverse complement strand
CCCATGCCGCACGCAGCGCCTACGAAGACGTGCTGCACGGGCAGCGCCAACCGGTCTATGCACTCTACCTGGACATGGACCCGACGCGGGTGGATGTGAACGTGCATCCCACCAAAATTGAAGTGCGCTTTCGGGACAGCCGCGAAGTGCACCAAGCCGTGCGCCACGCCGCCGAAGAAGCGCTGGCTTTGCCGCGGGCTGCCCGCGCCGCCCAGCAGGACGCAGACCCAACAGGCCACAGCGCTTGGGGCAACTTGCTCAAGCCCGACGCGGGCTTTGCTACAGCCAGCCAATACAACTATGGCGCGGATGCCAACCGCAGTGCGCCGGGCACTATGGCGCCACCAAATTCGCCTTTGTTTATGCGCCAGCAAGGTATGCGCTTTGAACCGCAGGAAAGCGTAGGCCACCGCGTGAGCGATGTGGCTGCTTTGTGGCAGAGCACACCCTCCGCTTTTGACAACGCAGATGCTATTGCCATGCGCGCTGAAAGTGCAAACGCATGGGCACAGCCAAGCGCAGCAGATGCACCGAACACGGGCGCCACCTACCCGGCGCAGCAAGCGCCGCATGCGGACGCGCACGACTGGCCGCTGGGCCGCGCCCTGGCGCAGTTGCAAGGCATTTATATATTGGCAGAAAACGCGCAGGGACTGATCGTGGTCGATATGCACGCCGCGCACGAACGCATCGTGTACGAGCGCCTCAAAGCACAATTCAATAGCCACCCAGAAGGGCAAGACCAGGCAAGAGCCATGGCCAGCCAGCCATTGCTCATTCCAGCCACGTTTGCCGCTACGGCGGAAGAAAGCGCCACGGCCGAGGCGCATGCCGACACGCTGCATGCGCTGGGCTTAGAGATAAGCGCCTTTTCACCCACCACGCTGGCGGTGCGCGCCGTGCCCACGACGCTGGCCCAGGGCGACGCCGTAGCCTTGGCGCGTAGCGTGTTGGCCGAGCTGGCGCAGCACGATGCCAGCACCGTGCTGGCGCGCGCGCAAGACGAAATCTTGTCCACCATGGCCTGCCACGGCGCAGTGCGTGCCAACCGCCGCCTCAATATCGATGAGATGAACGCCTTGCTGCGCCAAATGGAGCACACCGAGCGCAGCGACCAGTGCAACCACGGCCGCCCCACTTGGCGGCAGATCAGCGTGGGCGAACTGGACAAATGGTTTATGCGCGGCCGTTAAGGCGCATCCCCCGAGCATGCATCCCCCATCGGCCCTAACGGCCCTCCCGCCTTCCCAACCCGTTTTGCGCGATGAAGTGCGCGCGCTGTGGACTTTGGCCTGGCCGATTTTGGTGGGGCAGTTGGCCAACATCGGTATGTCGGTGGCGGCGGTGGCGATGTCGGGCCATGTATCAGCGCAGGACCTGGCCGGCGTGTCCCTGGGCGTGTCGCTGTGGAATATTGTCATCATCACCTTGATCGGCCTCTTGATGTCGGTCAACCCCACGGTGGCCCACCATGTGGGCGCGCAGAACTTGGCGCAGGTGCCGCATGTGGTGCGCCAGGCGCTTTGGAAAAGCCTCTTGCTGGGGCTGATAGCCACGGCCATTTTGCAATCCACACAACTCATTTTTGCTTGGATGACGCTGGAAGCGCACACCCGCGCTGTGGCGCAGGACTTTGTGCTGATTACCAGTTTTGGGCTGCCCGCTTTTGCGGCCTACCGCGTGCTCTACGGCTACAGCGCCAGCATCAACCAGACCAAGCCCATGATGGTGGTGGCGCTGCTGGCCCTGGCGCTTAACGTGCTGCTCAGTTGGATATTGGTGTTCGGCCACCTCGGTATGGCGCCCATGGGCGGCCTGGGTTGCGCCTGGGCCACGCTGGTGTCGGTGTGGTTCAACTTGCTGGGTATGTTGCTCTGGATTAGCCGCAGCGCTGCGCACCGCGCCACCTTTCCGTTTACCCATTTCGAATGGCCGCACCGGCCTATGCAAGTGGCCCTGTTTCGCTTAGGCCTGCCCATTGGCCTGACATTTTTTGCCGAGACCAGTGCTTTTGCTTTGATTGCGCTGCTGGTGGCGCGCTTTGGCAGCGCGCAAGTGGCGGCGCACCAGATCGCGCTCAATTTTGCGTCGCTGCTGTTTATGGTGCCCATGAGCCTGGGCGTGGCGGTGCTGACCCGAGTGGGCCAGTCGCTGGGCGCGGGCGATGCCCACGGCGCGCGCTACCGCGCCTGGGTGGGCTTGGGCACGGCCATGGTGTTTGCCAGTGCGTCGGCCCTACTCACCGGCATGTACGGCGCGCAGATTGCGCAGTTTTATACCGAAGACGCTGCGGTGCTGGCAGTCGCAGTTCCGCTGCTGTTTTTCGCAGCGGTGTTTCAGTTTTC
>JAEMRG010000062.1 GCA_016463455.1 Rhodoferax sp. | reverse complement strand
GCCAGTGGCAGCCACTGGTCCGGGTCACCTGCGGGATTGGCCTGCATGACGGCGGCGATCTTGGCCTCGCGCTTAAGGCGGTGGGCTTTGAGATGCGCAATCGCGCCCAAGGCATCTGGCATAGGGTGGCCGTGGGCGGGCAGAATGAAGTCCACGTTGTGCTGCACACAAGCGGCATGCAGCAAGTCCAGCGATTCGAGGTAATGCGCCATATTGCCGTCGGGCGGGTCGATCACCGTGGTGCTGCCATTGAGGATATGGTCGCCCGAAAACAGCATGCCGTCTTGCGTCATCAACAGGCAGACATGGTTGGCCGCGTGGCCTGGCGTGTGCAGCGCCAGCAAAGTGTGCTGCGGTGCGCCATCGGCCTGCAACTGTAATAGCGCACCATGGGCCAACACCTGGTCGGGCACAAAGTGGCTATTGGCCCGCGCCGTCGGCGCCGAAGGCTGGCCCCAGATGGGGGGCGTGTGGCCGCTGCGCTGCTTGCACAAGGCTTGCAAGGGCGCTGCGCCTGGCGAATGGTCGGCATGGGAGTGGGTGCAGACAATGGCCTGAATATGGCCGCCGCACCCGTCCACGTGGCGCGCAGCGTCCCACAAGCGGGCAATGTGATCGCTGTCGGCAGGGCCCGGGTCGATCACGAAATAGCCGGTGGCCGTATCGCCCACCAGGTAGCTATTGGTGCCTGGCCCGGTCATAAAGCCCGGGTTGGGTGCGGTCAGGCGCTGCAGGTTGGCAAGCAAAGGCACGGGGCGCGCGCTTTGCCACTCGCCGGGTGCTGGCAAGGCGCCTGCGGCATGGTCAAGGATCTGGGAACTTCGCGGCATAGCGGCATTGTGCAGCCAAACACGGGGCTGTCGGGCGGCACGCCTGATAATCGGGGCTATGCGAATTCCGTTTACCAAGATGCACGGCGCCGGCAATGATTTTGTGGTGCTCGATGCAAGCCGCGGACCCTTGGGCCTGAGCCCGGCGCATTACCGCTTTTTGGGCGATCGCCACTTGGGCGTAGGCGCTGACCAGATTTTGACGGTGGGGCCATCGCCGGCAGCAGGCATTGATTTTGAGTACACCATCCACAACGCCGACGGAAACCAGGTCGAGCAATGCGGCAACGGAGCGCGCTGCTTTGCGCGCTTTGTACGCGAGCAAGGCCTGAGCGATAAAACGCGTTTGCGCGTCAAGACCATGAAGGGCGTGATTGAGCCCGAACTGCACGCCGATGGCCGGGTGACGGTGGACATGGGGCCGCCTTCGTTTGATCTGCAAACCATTGGTTTTAACGCACAGGGTTTAGAGGCGCAGCCCTTTGGCGATTGGCAATTCTGGTCCTTGCCTCTGAATGCCACCGATAGCGTGCGCCTGGGCGCGGTATCTATGGGCAACCCACATGCAGTGCAGCTGGTGGACGCTGTGGATAGCGCGCCCATCGCTGCGCAAGGGCCTTTGATTCAACAACATGCGCGTTTTATCCACCAGGTCAATGCCGGATTTATGCAGATAGTGAGCCGGCATCAGGTGCGCTTGCGCGTGTATGAGCGTGGCGTGGGCGAGACCCTGTCTTGCGGCAGCGGCGCTTGTGCAGCGGTGGTGGCGGGCATACGCTGGGGCCTGCTTGATGCGCAAATCGATGTGCATACGCGCGGCGGGGTGTTGACTATCGCCTGGGGCGGTGGGGACGCGCCGGTTTTGATGACCGGCCCGGCCACCACGGTGTACCGCGGCGAAATTGAGCTACCAGAGCATTTTTAACGACAGTCTTTCTTTCAATAAAACTATGAGCACACCTAGCGACCCCAGCCTGAGCAATCCGATTACCGAAGACGACATTGCCAACTACCTGGCCAACACGCCGGACTTTTTTCTGCGCCACGCGGACTTGCTGGCCGCCGTGCAAATCACCAGCCCGCACAGCCACCGCGCGGTCAGCCTGCAAGAGCGCCAGGCCGAGATGCTGCGCGAGAAAATCAAGCTGCTCGAATCGCGCATCATGGAAATGATCCGCCACGGCAATGACAATGTGCTGCTATCCGACAAGATACTGCGCTGGGCGCGCGGGCTCTTGCTAGTACCGCAGGCGCAAACCCTACCGGGCATGATTAGTCAGGAAATTCGCGAGCAGTTTTCGGTGCCGCAAGTGGCCCTGCGTTTATGGGGCCTGGACAGCGAATACGCTGACAGCCCCTTTGTGCAAGGCGTGAGCGATGAAGCCAAATTGTTTGCCTCATCCTTGAACGAGCCGTTTTGCGGCCTGAACACCGGCTTTGAAGTAACGGCCTGGCTGGACAAGCCCGATACCGCCGCCTCGATTGCCATCATCCCTTTGCGCAGCGGTGAAGCGGGCAGCAGCGCGCCGGCTTTTGGCATGCTGGTGCTGGCTTCGATGGATGCGCAGCGCTTCCATGGCGGCATGGGGACAGACTTTTTATGCCGTATCGGCGAGGTGGCCAGCGCCGCCTTAAGCCGCTTGCGTTAAGCCCCCCGGCGACATCACGCGTGGCCACCGACAGCGAACTGGTCGAGCGCTACTTGGAATATGTGCGCACAGAAAAGCGTTTGGCGCAACGCACCGTAGCCTTGTACGCCCTGGACCTGGGCAAGCTACAGGCCTATGCGGCCGGTGCCGTGGCTTCGGGTGCCAGCGCCCTGCCCGGCGGGCCACCAGCCAAAAGCGGCATGGAAGCGAAAAGCACAGGCGGCCCAGCGCTGCCACTGTGCGAAGTCAGCCACCACCATATCCGCCGCTGGATCGCCCAGATGCACAGCGGCGGGCGCAGCGGGCGCGGCATTGCCTTGATTTTGAGCGGCTGGCGCGGCTTTTATGTTTGGCTGGGCCGCCAAAGCCTGGTGTCCAGCAACCCGGTGCAAGACGTGCGCGCCCCCAAGGCTCCCAAGCCCCTGCCCAAAGCCATGGGCGTAGACGATGCGGTGCGGTTTGCCGATTTCTGCAGCCAAGACAGCGCCTGGTTTGAAGCCCGCGATGCGGCCATGGTGGAGCTGCTCTATGGCAGCGGCCTGCGTGTGGGCGAGCTGGTGGGGCTGGACGTGCAGTCCGGCCCACAGGCCAAAGGCTGGATCGACCTCAAGGAAGCGCAAGCCCATGTGCTGGGCAAAGGCGCCAAACGGCGCGCTGTGCCGGTGGGCAGCGCAGCTCTGCGCGCTCTGGAGCGCTGGCTGGCCCTACGGGCTACCCCGCCGGGCCCGGCCATGGCGCGCAGCACCAAGGGCCAGCCCGAAGGCCCATGGGCCGCTACGGCGCAAGCTGCGCTGTTTACCGGGCGCAATGGCACGCGCTTGACTGCGCAGTCGGTATGGCAACGCCTGCAACGCCGCAGCCAGTTGGCACACACCAGCGTGCCAGTGCACCCGCACATGCTGCGCCACTCGTTTGCCAGCCATGTGCTGCAGTCCAGCAGCGACCTGCGCGGTGTGCAGGAATTGCTCGGACACGCCAATATCAGCACCACCCAGGTCTACACGCGGCTGGATTTCCAACATTTGGCCAAGGCCTATGACGCGGCCCATCCGCGTGCCAAATCCAAGTGAGGCCTGGTCACAATACCATCCAAATTTGCATAGCACGATTTACGGCGTTTTCATCTATTTTTTAGACTTGTTCACAAATATTATTGATTTCATTGGCTGCCGGCCTCAAGCCGTCGAAAACTCTGCCACGGCCCAAGGCGCTGGCTAAGTACTTGATTTTTATAGGAATGCAAAAATGCTTTTTTTCAAGGCGTCGTGTCGAAAGCCTTGATTTCCCGAGGTTTTTGGGCCGCCGAGGCAGGATATCAACAAAGTTATCCACAGATTACGCGAATAGCGGGTCAATTTGTTTCAAATCAATGACTTAAGGCTAGTTTCGCCAGTCTGCTTCAGATGCGGGCGCTAAGCCTGATTTTCACTTCACGAGATGAAAACTGCTACTTTTTTGCATCCCGGTGGCGGGCACAATGATCCGTGCGCGAAAAAGGCTGCACAAGGACCGCAATGGGGCCTCAATAGGGGCCCACTGGAGAGCGCGTAGGCCAAAGTTATGCACATGCTTGCCCCGCAGTGCGCATGGCAGCCTGGCCCTGCTGCGATCCCGTCGCCAAAGCGATAATGATGCTAAGTAATTGATTTTTAACGATTAGTTTTTTTGCTTAATTTTTAGGCAGGGTAAAAATATGCTAATTTTTAGAGGGTGGAAGGGTTTTACACGAGTCCTATCCACAAAGTTATCCACACGATCTGGGTATAAAGCCGTGACCCTAATCAGATCAAGGGCTTAGCCCATTTTGCTGCTGTTTTTTATGTGCAAAAAGTCCTATGTTTGATTTTTTTCCTGTTTTGCGCGCTGCGCCGCAGCCCGTATGAGCGCCTGGCTGGCGGTACTGGTCCACACTCCGGCGCATGCCTCCCTGGGTCCGGTGCTGACCTACCGGCATCGGGAGGTGCTTCCCGCCGGAACGCTGGTGCGGGTGCCGTTGGGCGCGCGCGAAACCCTGGGTGTGGTCTGGGATCCTGCCAACGATGAGGCCAGCGGCGAAATCGACCCGAGCAAGGTGCGCGATATCAGCGAAGTGCTAGACACGGTAGGGCCCCTGGCCGGCGCCTGGCAGCAATTGGCGCGCTTTGCCGCGCGCTACTACCAGCGCTCGGCTGGCGAGGTCGCACTGGCCGCTTTGCCGCCGCAGCTGCGCGAGCTGTCTAGCCTGCAGCTGCAGCGCAAAGCGCTGCGACTGCACAAAGCCCAGGGTTTGCAGCCGGTTGCTGGCAAAACTTCGCGCGCGAAAACGCCACCGCCTGAAAACGCCAGCCCAGCGCAGGCTCCGATGCAAAGCAAGGCCCTCAGCGCAGAGCAAGCCGAAGCCCTGACGCAAATGGAGGCCCATAGCGGCCCGTTTTTGCTGTTTGGCGCTACCGGCAGCGGCAAGACCGAGGTGTATTTGCAGGCCGTGGAGCAACTCCTGGCGCGCGAGCCGCAGGCGCAAGCACTGGTGATGGTGCCCGAAATTAATCTGACGCCGCAGCTGGAGGCGCGCTTTGTGGAGCGCTTTGCGCCGCAATGGGGGCCGCAGGCGGTGGTCAGCCTGCACAGTGGCATGACACCGGCGCAGCGCCTGTCCGCCTGGTTGGCCGCCCACCAGGGCGGCGCGCGCATCGTGCTCGGCACGCGCATGGCGGTGTTTGCCTCTTTGCCCGGTTTGCGCCTGATTGTGGTGGACGAAGAGCATGACCCGAGCTACAAAAGCGGCGAAGGCGCGCGCTATTCAGCGCGGGATCTGGCCGTGTACCGCGGCCATTTGGAAGGCGCAAAAGTGGTTTTAGGCTCGGCCACGCCCTCGCTGGAGTCTTGGTTTCACAGCCGCCCAGTGGCAGAAGGTGGGCGCTACCTGCGCCTGCACATGCCCAGCCGCATTGGCGCAGTCGGGCGCAGCCTGCCGCTGGTGCGCCGGGTGGACATGACACACCAGGCACGCAATACGGTGGTGTCCTTGCCCTTGCTGGCGGCGATCAAGGAGCGCATTGCACGTAGCGAGCAAAGCCTGGTATTTCTCAACCGGCGCGGCTATGCGCCGGTGCTCCATTGCAGCGACTGCGGCTGGAAAAGCGCCTGCGGGCATTGCAGCGCATTTCGGGTGTTCCACAAAAACGACCGCACGCTGCGCTGCCACCACTGCGGCCACAGCGAGCGCGTGCCGCGTACCTGCCCGGGCTGCGGCAACCCGGATATTTTGACCCTGGGGCGTGGCACCGAGCAAATCGAAGAGTTACTCACCGCACTCTTAGCCGATGTGCGCCGCCCCGGCAGCCAAAGCCCAGCGCAGCCCGAGGGCGAACCGGTGCGCATAGGCCGCATTGACGCCGACACCACGCGCCTCAAGGGCGCGCTCCAAAGCCAGCTGGCGGCGGTGCACGCAGGCGAGGTCGATGTGCTGGTGGGCACCCAAATGATTGCCAAAGGCCATGACTTTAGGCGCATCACGCTGGTAGCGGCTATCAACCCGGACAGTGCCTTGTTTTCCAGCGACTTTCGGGCCCCCGAGCGCCTGTTCTCGCTGCTGCTGCAAGCAGCGGGTCGGGCCGGACGCGATGCGGCCATGGGCGCGCAAAGTGAGGTATGGGTACAAACCTTCCAGCCGGCCCATCCGGTGTATGCCGCCTTAAAAAATTACGACTACCCCAGCTTTGCCCACAGCCAGTTGCAAGAGCGTGAGCAAGCGGGCATGCCGCCTTTTAGTTACCAGGCCCTGGTGCGCGCCGATGCACGCAGCCAGGAGGCGGCCCAAGCGTTTTTGAACGCGGCGCGCAAGCGCGCGAGCTCGGACATGGCGCACTGGCCGGGCTGGGGGCAAGTGCTCGAGCAGGTGATGCTGTACCCGGCCGTACCCATGTCCATGCAACGCGTGGCCAATGTGGAGCGCGCGCAAATGCTGGTGGAAAGCGCTTCGCGCCATGCTTTGCAAAGCTTTTTGGCGGCTTGGCAGGAGGTGCTGCAGGCCAGTCGCAGCGACCCGGCCTGCAAAGGCCTGATCCGTTGGGCCATCGATGTGGACCCGCTTTCCATCTAATTTCTATCCGATAGATCTCATAGCCATTAGCGCAGCGCCGCCTAGCCCGTCATCAGCACCACGGCAGCGGCGAAAGTAAAAAATGCCAGCGTGGTGGAAAGCAAAATAATACGGGCGATGCGTCCGTTATTGGCCCCAAAACGCTCGGCCAGCATAGACACATTGCTGGCGCTGGGTAACGCCGCCACCAGCACCATGACGGTGAGCGCCGCGTCCGCCAGGGGCGCGCCCATAGACTGCGCCAGCAAGCCCACCGCCAGCACCAGCAAAGGATGGATCAGCAGTTTGATCGCCACCACCGGCAGCACATCGGACCAGGGCACCGTCGGGGCCTGACCTTCTTGGGCCATGATTTGGGACCGCGCCAGCACCGCGCCGATGGTGAACAAAGCCACCGGCGAAGCGCAATCGGCCAGCAGGCCCAAGGTGGCGTCCACCGGGCCGGGCAAAACCAGGCCGAAGGCGGAAGCCATAGCGCCGCTCAAGATGGCCCACAACATAGGGTTGGTGGCCACGCCGCGCAAGGCATTGCGCGCGGCCTGCGCGGGGCTGACGCGTTCTACCTCCGCGCCCGCCGAAGTGCCCAGCGCACCCAGGCGCGATAGGGCGATGCACAAAGACGTGGTGACCACCAGGTCCACCAAAATCGTGACGATGGCCGTACCCGCAGCTTGCTTGCCCAAAATTGCGATCAGCAGCGGCACGCCCAAAAATCCGGTATTCGGAAATGCGCCCACCAGAGCGCCAAAAGCCGCGTCGTTCCATCCCATAGGCCCGCGCAAGGTGATAGCGATGACCAGGGCCACGATGCTCAAACCGCACACCAAATAGGTAATGCTGGCCGCAGGGTCCAGCAACTGCGCAATCGGCGTATGGGCCCCGAAGCGGTAGAGCATGCAGGGCAGGGCAAAAAACAGGACAAAAGTATTGAGGCCCGCAATGGCCACCAGGGGAAGCATCTGGCGCCGGGCGGCGGTGTAACCGCATAAAACCAAAGCAAAAAACGGAAAGGTGACTTCAAAGATTTCCAGCATGCGCTGATTGTCAAGCCAAATGCGAGACTAGCCTGCCGTTAAGATGCGCGGCCTTTTGAGTTTGCCTATTACCGGCCTGAGCCGACGCCTCGCGCATGTCCTCCCCCCACAACGCCATGAATACCGCCCAGCAGGAGGCGGTGAACTATATGCACGGCCCTTGCCTGGTGCTGGCCGGCGCCGGTTCGGGCAAAACCCGCGTCATCACCCACAAAATCGCGCGCCTGATCCAAGTGGGCATGCCAGCGCAAAAAATTGCTGCGATTACTTTCACCAACAAAGCCGCCGCCGAGATGCGCGAGCGCGCCAAAACCCTGATTGGCAAAGCCGCGCAAGAGGTGTTGATTTGCACATTTCATGCGCTAGGCGTGCGTATGTTGCGCAGCCATGGCGCGGTGTTAGGGCTTAAACCCCAATTCAGTATTTTGGATACCTCGGATGTGACCAGCATCTTGAAAGACGCCGGCGGCAGCACCGACTCGGCGACGGCGCGCAATTGGCAATGGACGATTAGCGCCTGGAAAAGCGCCGGGCTCAACGCCGAACAGGCCTTGGCGCAGGCGGCCGATGAAGATGAACGCCAGGCCGCCGTCATCATGGGGCGCTATGAAGAGCGTTTGAGCGCCTACCAAAGTGTGGACTTTGACGACCTGATCAGCCTGCCGCTCAAACTCTTGCGCGAATACCCCGAGGTGCGCGCGCAATGGCAGGCTTTTGCCGGCCATGTGCTGGTCGATGAATACCAGGACACCAATGCCACGCAATACGCCATGCTCAAGCTGCTGGTCGGTTGCGAGCCCGATGGCAGCTTAGCGCCTGGGCGGGACGCCGCGCGCTTTACCGCCGTGGGCGATGACGACCAAAGTATTTACGGCTGGCGCGGTGCCACGCTGGACAATCTGCGCTTGCTGCCGCAAGATTTCCCGGCGCTTAAAGTCATCAAGCTAGAGCAAAACTACCGCTCCACCGCCGCCATCTTGCGCGCGGCCAATAATGTGATTGCGGCCAACCCCAAGCTGTTCCCAAAGAACCTGTGGAGCGATTTGGGCGAGGGCGAACCGGTACGTGTGGTGGACGCCGACAGCGAAGACCATGAAGCCGAGCGCGTGGTGGCCCGCATCCAGAGTTTGCGCGCCGAGGGTACGCTGGCGCAGGCGGGCATGCAGTTCAAAGCGCTGCGCGACTTTGCCGTGCTCTACCGCGCCAACCACCAGGCCAGGCCTTTTGAAAAAGCCCTGCACAAAGCGGGTATTGCCTACAAAGTGTCCGGCGGGCAAAGCTTTTTTGATCGCGCCGAAATCCGCGACCTCTGTGCCTGGCTGCGCTTGTGGGCCAATAACGATGATGACCCGGCTTTTTTGCGCGCCGTCACCACGCCCAAGCGTGGCATAGGCCACCAGACTTTGGGCAGCCTGGGCACGTTTGCCAGCCGTTACAAGCTGAGTTTGTTTGAAGCCCTGTTTTCATCCTCGCTGGGCTCGGTCTTGTCCAGCCGCGCGGTGGGCAGCTTGCATGAGTTCGGTCGCAGCGTGAATGATTTGCAGTTTCGCGCAAAACACACCGAGGGCGCGGAAAACGCTCTGCTGTTTCTCAAGACCTGGTTGGCCGACATGGCCTACGAAAAGCATTTGTACGACACCGAAGACAGCCCGCAAATCGCTGCCGTGAAATGGACCAATGTGATGGAGTTTTGCGAATGGATGGCGCAGCGCTGCGGCGGCCAAATGGACGA
>JAEMRG010000338.1 GCA_016463455.1 Rhodoferax sp. | reverse complement strand
CCCATGTAGTAAGCCAAGCCTGCAGGCCTGGGCGTGCGTCCCAAGAAAGGCCTGTTGGATGTTTTGCTTAAGCTCGTCGATGAATTATTGCATTGCATGGATTGCTGCTTTCCGGACAACATGCTGTCCCTATGGTTAACCGAAGGTGTACACGCTATTTTGCACACTGGCAGTATGAATCCTAGGTCTACATGGCATCGTTCGGTCTGTATTGCCCAAGGCCATGTTGCGGCTGGAGTCCAGCACTCCGCGCAAGCCATTTTTTATGATAATAATAGTATATATTAAATTAATTAAGTAAAACATGACAAATTGGCCGCGAACAGTCATCGCGCAGTATTAAGCGCAGTCTGGTAGCCGCGAAATGGGCCAAGTGGCGGGGCTGAGACTTGTAGCCAACCCCTACCAGCCTAAGCCAAAGTACGCCAGGCCCTGTGGCTGGCCCCCAGAAGTTCGTCTGCGGCTGCCGGGCCTTCGGAGCCTGCGGCGTAGTGGGCCAGGGGAGCTTTGGGGTCGGCCCAGTATTCCTGCAAGGGGCGCACGATATCCCAGCCGGCCATCACGCTGTCCGAGCGTTGGAAGAGGGTGGCATCGCCGATCATGCAGTCATAGATAAGGGTTTCATAGCCGGTGCTGGGCGCGTTTTGGAAGTAGTCCTTGTAGTGGAAGTCCATGTGCACCTGGCCGATCTCGATTTTGGGGCCGGGGATTTTGGCGCCGAAAGTGAGCATCGCGCCTTCATCGGGTTGCAGCTTGAGGACCAACGCATTGGGTGTGAGGGCTTCGGTGGCGGTGTCGCGGAAAAGCGAAAACGGCGGGCGCTTGAACTGGATGACGATCTCGCTCTGCCGCTTGGCCATGGCTTTACCGGTGCGCAGGTAAAAGGGTACGCCGGCCCAGCGCCAGTTGTCTATGCCCAATTTGAGGGCGACATAGGTCTCGGTTTTGCTGCCAGGGTTGACCCCTTCTTCTTTCAGGTAGCCCGCCAGCGCCTGCCCATCGCGGCTGCCCGCGCTGTACTGCCCGCGTACGCTGTCGGTGGCGGCGTCGACACGGTGCACCGATTGCAGCACCTTGGTTTTTTCGTTGCGCACCGCGTCCGCGTCAAACGAGGCGGGCGACTCCATGGCGGTGAGCGCCAGCAGCTGGAACACATGGTTGGGCACCATATCGCGCATGGCACCGGTAGTTTCGTAAAACGCAGCGCGCTTTTCTACGCCGACGGTTTCAGCCACGGTGATTTGCACATGGTCGATATGGTCGCGGTTCCAGAGGGGCTCAAAGATGCCGTTGGCAAAGCGCATGAGCATGATGTTTTGCACGGTTTCCTTGCCCAGGAAATGGTCCATGCGGTAAATCTGCGTCTCCGCCAGGCTGTGGCGCAACTGGGTATTGAGCGCCTGCGCGGAAGCTAGGTCGCTGCCGAAAGGCTTTTCCACCACCACACGGCGCCATTGTTGGTTGGTCTCGTTGACCAGGCCGGATGCACCGAGCTGATCCACGATGCCGCCAAAAAAGCGTGCACCAACGGCCAGGTAAAACATCACGTTGTCGTTGACCTGGTGGCTGGTCTTGACCGCCTCCAGGCGCTTGCCCAACGCCGCATAGGAGGCCGCTGCGCCAAAGTCGGCAGACAAATACGTGATGCTGGCGAGTAAGCGCTGCAGATTGGCTTCGTCCAGCGTTTGGGCGTAGTGCTTGTCGGCGGCAAAGGCGCGGACTGATTCCTCTACATGGCCGCGAAAGTCGTGGTCGCTCATTTCCAGCCGGTCCACGCCGATGAGGGCGAAGTTGCTAGGCAGCAAGTTGGTGCGCGCCAGGTTGTAGAGCGCCGGCATGAGCAAGCGCTTGGTCAGGTCGCCACCAGCGCCGAAAATGACGACAGTACAGGAGGGGGCGCGTTCGCCGTGCGGCGTTTTTTCGTGTTCGATGTCTTGTGCCACGGGGCGCCCTTATGCTTTGCCGGGCTCTTTGTGGCCGCCAAACTGCTTGCGCATAGCCGAGAGCACTTTTTCTGCAAAAGTGTGGTCCTTGCGCGAGCGAAAGCGGGTGTACAAGGCGGCGGTCAACACGTCGGCTGGCACCGCTTCTTCGATCGCGGCCTGGATGGTCCAGCGCCCTTCGCCCGAGTCCTCCACGTAGCCGGAGTAGGAAGCGAGCTCCGGGTCCTCGGCCAGGGAAATAGCCGTCAGATCCAACAACCACGACGAAACTACGCTGCCCCGGCGCCAGAGTTCGGTAATGTCAGCTAAGTCCAGGTCGTAGCGGCGCTCGGCGGGAATGCTTTCCTGATTGACGCCTTTGAGAATGTCCAAGCCCTCGCCGTAGGCCTGCATCAGTCCGTATTCAATGCCGTTGTGCACCATCTT
>JAEMRG010000337.1 GCA_016463455.1 Rhodoferax sp. | reverse complement strand
CGTAATAGCTCATGGCCAGGGTGCGCGGTATCGGCGTAGCCGTCATCATCAGCAAATGCGGCTCCATAGCCTCGTGCTGCAATTTGCTGCGTAGCGCCAGACGCTGGGCTACGCCAAAGCGATGTTGCTCGTCTATCACCGCCAGTGCCAGGTTTTTGAAATGCACTTTGGTCTGGATGATGGCGTGCGTTCCCACCACCAACTGCGCTTTGCCGCTTTCAATCATTTCCAACATGGCGCGCCGCTCTTTGGTTTTTTGCGTGCCTGTTAGCCAGGCGGTGGTAATGCCCAAGGGCTCCAGCCAACCCAGCAGTTTGCGAAAATGTTGCTCGGCCAATATTTCGGTAGGCGCCATCAGCGCGCATTGCCAGCCCGCGTCGATGCACACGGCGGCCGCCAGCGCCGCCACCACGGTTTTGCCCGCGCCTACATCGCCTTGCAGCAGGCGGTGCATAGGCGTGTGGCGCGCCATGTCCAAGGCGATCTCCTCGCTAACACGCGCCTGTGCACCGGTCAGGGCAAAAGGCAGGGCGGTGTGCAGGCGCTGGCGCAGCGCAGTGGGGCCTGCGTCGGGCAGCAGCACCGGCGCACGCAAGGCCGCGCGAGCGCGGCGGGCTTGCAGTTGGGAGAGCTGTTGCGCCAGCAATTCCTCGGCCTTCAGGCGCTGCCAAGCGGGGTGGCTGTGGTCCATCAAGGTGTCGATGGCCACGTCCGGGCGCGGGTGGTGCAAAAAGGCCAGGGCCTCATGCAGTGTCCACAAACCGCCTTGGGCTTGCGGGTTGAGCGGACTTAGGTCGCCGGGGGGAAAGGTGTCGGACAGTTCGGCGCGTGCCAGCCCGCTGAGTACCGCCTTGCGCAAATAGGCTTGCGGCAAACCGGCCACCGTGGGGTACACCGGCGTGAGCGCGGCGGGTAGCTCGCCGCCGGCCGCGCGCGCCGTGGGGTGCAGCATGGTCCAGCCGGCAAAGCCGCCTTTGACTTCACCGCGGACGCGCAGCCGCTGACCCACCGCCAGCGCTTTTTGCATGGACGGGTAAAAGTTGAAAAAGCGCAGTGTGCAGGTATCCGATCCATCGTCCACCGTGACTACCAATTGGCGGCGCGGGCGGTAGCCCACCTCCTGGTGCGTCACCTGCGCTTCAATTTGTAGGGTGTCGCCCTCACGCGCGTCGCGCAGTTTGAGGATGCGCGTCTCGTCCTCGTAGCGCAGTGGCAGGTGCAGGGCCAGGTCGATATCGCGCAGCAGCCCCAGTTTCTCCAGCGCCTTTTGCGGCGCGGACTTGGGCGCAGGCGCTTGCGCTTTGCGGTCGGCGGGGGGGCTCATGGGGCAACAATAGCAGAGCAGGCGCCCGGCGTGGCCCCCATGCCACAATCTCGCCCTCTTTACTTGGAACGGGTCCGTCCGGCCCTCAAGCACCGTGTCTTCTATCTACACCCTCAGCGATTTTGATTTCGACTTACCCGCGCATTTGATTGCGCAGCAGCCTTCTGCGCAGCGCAGCGCCGCACGGCTGTTGGACGCAAGCCACAAGCCGACCGTGAGCCGCATCTTTCGCGACCTGCCCGAACTTTTGCGTGAAGGCGACTTGCTGGTCATGAACGACACGCGCGTGCTCAAGGCGCGCTTGTTTGGCGAAAAGCCCACGGGTGGTAAGTTGGAATTACTCATTGAGCGCGTGCTGGGCGGCAACCAGGTGGCGGCGCATATGCGGGTCAGCAAAAAGCCTGAGATCGGGGCCACCGTGGCGCTGCATCGCGCGTCGGGCCAGGCCGATGGTTTGTGCGCCACGCTGCTGGGCCGCTGGCCGGATGCGGATGGGCCGCTGTTTCGTTTTGTGCTGTCGAACAACGCGGGAGATGACCCCTACACGCTGATGGAGCGCCACGGCCACATGCCTTTGCCGCCTTACATTGAGCGCCAACAGCAAGGCGAAAACGCCGATGCAGCGCAGGACGCCGATCGTTACCAGACGGTATTTGCCAAAGCGCCCGGCGCGGTGGCTGCGCCTACGGCGGCGCTGCATTTTGACGAGGCTTTATTGGCAGTTTTGCAAGCGCGCGGGGTGCGCACGGCCTACGTGACCTTGCATGTGGGTGCCGGTACCTTTCAGCCGGTGAAAACCGAAATCCTGGCCGAGCACCGTATGCACAGCGAGTGGTACCAGGTGCCGCCCGAGACGCAGCAAGCGATTGCCGATTGCAAAGCACGCGGCGGCAGGGTGGTGGCCGTGGGCACGACCACGGTGCGCAGCCTGGAGTCTTGGGCGGCGAGCGGTCAGGCCCAGGGCGACACGCAAATATTTATCACGCCGGGCTTTGTGTTCCAGCAGGTGGACTTGCTGGTGACGAACTTTCATTTGCCCAAATCCAGCCTGA
>JAEMRG010000336.1 GCA_016463455.1 Rhodoferax sp. | reverse complement strand
GGAGCGCGCTGGCTGAGCGGTTTGGACAATTTCATTTTGTCGGATATGGGCGGCACCACCACCGATGTGGGCGCCTTGGTCGACGGCCTGCCGCGCGTCAACCTGGACGGTGCCGAAGTGGGCGGCTGGCGCACCATGGTGCGCGCGATTGATGTGCGCACCATTGGCCTGGGTGGCGACAGCGAAGTGGCGCTGGCCGGCAACGGCAGCCTGGAAGTGCGGCCCCAGCGCATCGTGCCGGTATCGCTGCTGGCCGCGCGCTATCCGCAAACCATTGCCATGCTGCAGGCCGATCTAGCCGACGTGGATGGCGGCAATTCCCTGCAAGGCCGCTTTGTCTTGCTGCCCTTTGGCGCCAAGGGGCCGCGCCTGTCGGACGAACTCTCGGCGCGCGAGAGTGAGTTGCTGGCGCAGGTGCGCCCTGGCCCCACGCCCATGCGCACCTTGGCGACCTCTGTGAACGCGCAGCGCGCCATTTCGTCGCTGCAACGCAAAGGGCTGATTCAAGTGGCCGGCTTTACCCCTTCGGACGCCGCGCATGTGCTGGAGTTGCAAGCCAACTGGTCGCGTGAAGGCGCTTACCTGGCGGCGCAACTGGGCTGCCGTTTGCGCGAGATGAAGATGCCGACCGAGGAGCGCACCCGTGCCTACGCCCACGCGGTGTGGAGCGAAACGGTGCGCCTGAGCGCGCGGGTGATTTTGGACACGGCGCTGGGTTTTAGCCTGCCCGATGACCGCATCAGCCAGGCGATTTGTAATGGTGAGTCGCTGGTGGGGCTGGCGCAGGTCAGCATCAAGCCTTCGGTGCCGGTAGTGGCCGTGGGTGGACCGGTCAAGGTGTATTACGGCGAGCTGGCGCGCCGCCTGGGCTGCGAAGTGGTGTTTCCGCCCAACTGCGACGTAGCCAATGCCGTGGGCGCTGCCACGGGTGTGGTGGCCTACACCGCCGTGGTGGAAGTACATGGCGACGGCAGCGGATTGTTTCGCCTTACCGGGCTTGCCGACACGCAAAGTTTTGGCAATGCGCAAGCGGCTTTGCAAGCGGCCCATAGCGCCGCAGAACAGGCGGCGGTGGCGGCGGTCAAGGGCATGGGTGCCGCGCAGCCCGAGGTGGAGGTCTCCGAGCACAAAAGCTATTACCCCAATGCGGTGGACGACCGTGGGCTGATGCAGGCGGTGGTCACTGCGCGGGCGGTGGGGCGACCCTAGCGCTTGGTACCTGACCAATGAAAAAGGCTCTGCTACATTAGTTCACCCGCCTAGATTCGTGGGGGCACCTTAGGGCTTTTCTGATTGATGGCCTACTTGCCCGGTTCTTTTTTGCATGCTGTCTGTTTCCAATCTCTCCTGTGTTCGTGCAGACCACACCCTGTTTCGCGGGGTGGGTTTTGACTTGGCGCCCGGCGAGTGCTTGCACTTAGAGGGTGGCAATGGCGTAGGCAAGACCAGTCTGCTGCGCATCCTGGCCGGCTTCTCGCCCGCAGCCCAGGGCCAGGTGCGCTGGCAGGCTGAGCTACTGGGCAGCAGCGCTTGTCGGCTCAGTCAAGATTTGCTCTACTTGGGCCACCAGTTGGCACTCAAAGAAGAACTCAATGCCGTAGAAAACCTGCAAGCGGGCGCCGCTATCGCCGGTACGCCGGCAGCGGCGGATGCGGCCCTGGCGGCTTTGCAGCGTCTGGGTATGGGCAGCCGCGCCGCGCTGCCGGTGCGGGTATTGTCCCAGGGCCAAAAGCGACGCGTGGCACTGGCCCGTCTGCTCTTGCAGACCCAGCCTCTGTGGTTGTTAGATGAGCCCTTTGTGGCGCTGGACGGCCCGGCGCAGCAATTGGTTGCAACTTTCATGGAGACGCACTTGGCGCGCGGAGGTATGGTGTTGTTTACCAGCCACCAGCCAGTGGACATCGGAGGGCGGAGCCGCAGCTACCGCCTGGGCGCATGAGCGCGTTTATGGCGGTCCTGCAGCGCGACTTGCGGCTGGCGTTGCGGCGCAAAAGCGAGGTGCTGACGGCAGTGTTCTTTTTTGTGGTGGTGGCCACCTTGTTCCCCTTGGCCATCGGCCCTGAACCCGAGACCTTGCGCAAGATCGCGCCGGGCATATTGTGGGTAGGGGCAATGCTGGCCAGTTTATTGTCGCTAGGTCGTTTGTTCGCGCCCGATTACCAGGATGGCTCGCTGGAGCAAATGAGCTTGTCCCAAGCGCCACTGCCGGTGCTGGTGGCGGCCAAAGTCACTGCGCACTGGCTGCTCTCGGGCCTGCCGCTGACGCTGCTCTCGCCCTTGTTGGCGCTGCAGTTTGGCTTGGATGCGCCGACCATGGGGGTCTTGCTGCTGTCCTTGCTGGTGGGTACTCCTTTGCTCTCCTTTGTCGGTGCGGTGG
>JAEMRG010000335.1 GCA_016463455.1 Rhodoferax sp. | reverse complement strand
GGCGCATTCATCGCGGCGGACAGCCCCAGCGCCAGCACGCGGCGCGTATCGGCGGGGTCGATGATGCCGTCGTCCCACAGGCGGGCGGTGGCGTAATAGGGGTGGCCTTGCACTTCGTATTGGTTGCGGATGGGCGCCTTGAAGGCTTCTTCTTCCTCTGCGCTCCAGGCGCCGCCCTTGGCTTCCAGCCCGTCGCGTTTGACCGTGGCGAGCACGCTGGCGGCCTGCTCGCCACCCATGACGCTGATGCGTGCATTGGGCCACATCCATAAAAAGCGGGGGCTGTAGGCACGTCCACACATACCGTAGTTGCCAGCGCCAAAACTGCCGCCGATGATGATGGTGAACTTGGGTACCGCCGCTGTCGCCACTGCGGTCACCATCTTGGCGCCGTTACGCGCAATGCCCTCGTTCTCGTACTTGCGCCCGACCATAAAGCCGGTGATATTTTGCAAAAACACCAAGGGGATTTTGCGTTGGCAACACAGCTCGATAAAGTGTGCGCCCTTCAAGGCCGACTCGCTGAACAAAATGCCGTTGTTGGCGATGATGCCTACTGCCATGCCTTCGATGTGCGCAAAGCCGCATACCAGGGTGGCGCCAAAGCGCGGTTTGAATTCATGCAGCGCTGAACCATCCACGATGCGGGCAATGATTTCGCGCACATCAAAGGGCTTGCGCGTATCCGTGGGGATGACGCCGTACAACTCCTCGGCCGCAAACAGCGGCGCTTGTGCTGCGCGCAACTCAGCTTGTACATGCTTGCGTTTGTGCAAATGGGCTACCGCCTCGCGCGCTAGTGACAGCGCATGCAAATCGTTTTGCGCTAAATGGTCGGCCACGCCGGACAAGCGGGTGTGTACATCGCCGCCGCCCAAGTCCTCGGCGCTGACCACCTCGCCGGTGGCGGCTTTAACCAGGGGCGGGCCACCCAGAAAAATCGTGCCCTGGTTTTTCACGATGATGGTCTCGTCGCTCATGGCCGGCACATAGGCGCCGCCGGCAGTGCAACTGCCCATCACCACCGCGATTTGCGCAATACCTTGCGCGCTCATATTGGCCTGGTTAAAAAAGATGCGGCCAAAGTGATCACGGTCTGGAAACACCTCGTCCTGGTTGGGTAAATTAGCGCCGCCCGAGTCCACCAGGTAAATACAGGGTAGGTGGTTTTGCGCTGCAATCTCTTGCGCACGCAAATGCTTTTTCACCGTGATCGGGTAGTAGGTGCCGCCCTTGACCGTTGCGTCATTGCATACCACCATGCAGTCCACGCCGCTGACCCGGCCAATGCCGGCAATCAGGCCAGCGCCCGGCGCATCGTTGTTATGGAGGTTCAGGGCCGCCAGCGGTGCCAATTCCAAAAAAGGCGTGCCCGGGTCCAGCAGATGAAGCACCCGCTCGCGGGGCAAGAGCTTGCCGCGCCCCGTATGCTTGGCCCGCGCCGCCTCGCCGCCACCCTGCGCTACCTGCGCCAATTGCTGTCGCAAATCATCGACCAGCGTGCGCATGGCCCCTGCGTTAGCCGCAAAGTCAGCAGAGCGGGGATTGAGTTGGGAGCTGAGGGCTTGCATGGGACTTTCCTGTGTGAAGCCGCATTTTCACCGACGGCCAGCAAAGCGCAGGGCTATCGCAGCGCCTCAGCTGCGCAGCATCGCCAGCAACCCCGCCGTAGAGCCATCCAGCCCACTGGCGTCGCCGCTGTGCAGGCGCGGGGCGATGTCTTTGGCCAGCAACTTGCCCAGTTCTACGCCCCATTGGTCAAAGCTGTTGATGCCCCATAGTGCGCCGCTGACAAACACGCGGTGTTCTTGCAAGACAATCAGCGCGCCCAGGCTGGCGGGGGTCAGGTCCTCGAGCAGCAGCACGGTGCTGGGCCGGTTGCCGGGAAAGTGTTTGTGGCCGCCCGTGTCGGACTTGCCTTGCATCAGCGCCTGGGCTTGCGCCAGTACATTGGCTAGCAGCAGCTCGTGATGGCCTTCCAGCATGTGGCGCGCTTTTTTCACCGCGACAAATTCCACCGGCACCACGTCCGTACCCTGGTGCAGCATTTGGAAATACGCATGCTGCCCGTTGGTGCCCGATTCGCCCCAAGGGATGGGCGAGGTGCCAAAGGGCACCGCCTCGCCGCGGGCATCGACGCGCTTGCCATTGCTTTCCATTTCCAGTTGTTGCAAATACGCAGGCAAGCGGCGCAAAGCGCTGTGGTAGGGCGCGACCGAGCGGCTGCTAAAGCCGTGAAAATTGCGGTACCAGACATCGAGCAAACCCATGCGCACCGGCGCATTCGCTGCCAGCGGCGCGCTGCGAAAGTGTTTGTCCATGGCGTGTGCGCCAGCCAAAAATTCGCGAAAACCGGCTGCGCCCACGGCAATCGCAATCGGCAAACCGATGGCCGACCAGAGC
>JAEMRG010000334.1 GCA_016463455.1 Rhodoferax sp. | reverse complement strand
TTGGAGGCCTGTTGACGCCTAGGGTTTGAGCGCCGGGCTGAAAGCCATCAAACTCAGTATTTCAAAAAGCATTTGCGCTCCAGCTTGCGCGGTGTTGGTGCTGGGGTCGTACTGCGGCGCCACTTCCACCACATCGCCACCGCAAATATTCAGGCCTTTGAGACCATGAAAAATGGCCAAAGCCTCGCGCGTGGTCAGCCCGCCAATCTCGGGGGTGCCGGTACCTGGCGCATACACCGGGTCCAGGCCATCGACATCAAAGCTGAGGTAGGTCGGGCCATCGCCCACGACCTGGCGGGCAAGGCGCACGATTTCGGCAATCCCCATGCTGGCGACCTCTTCTGCGTGGATCACCGTCATACCGGCGTCTTTGGAAAACTCCCACAGGTATTCAGACGAACCTCGGATTCCTATCTGAATACAGCGCGTAGGGTCCAACACGCCATCGAGTACCGCCAGGCGGAAGGGGCCGCCGTGGTGGAAACGTGTCTGGTCAAACTCGCCACCGGTATCGCAATGCGCGGCGATATGTACCATGCCCAAAGGCTGTTTTGCACCCAGCGCTTTCATGATCGGGTAGGTAATGGAATGGTCGCCGCCAACCGTCAAAGGCAGCACGCCTTGCGCTGCGACGTGTTGGTACCAATGCTCCAAGTCTTCGATGCACAGCGGCAGGCTGTAGCGACTGCGAAAGGGCACGTCGCCCACATCGGCCACGCGCAGCGCGTGTACGGGGGCCACATCGAGCACATGGTTATAGGGGCCAATGCGCTCAATGGCCCGCAGCGCACGCGGACCAAAGCGGGCACCGGGCCGGTTACTAGCGCCTAAATCCATGGGCGCACCCATAAGCGCCACCTGCAAATTACCAAAGTCCGGCGCTTTGGAGTCCACCGCCAATGCCGGCGCGGCCAACAAGGTCGGAATGCCGCTATAGGGCGCGGCGCGTGTACCGCCTTCAGAAAAAATAGCCTGGGCTACTTTCTGAAAACGCGGGTCGTGCATGTCGGAAGCATTGCCGCTGTATTTGCTGCGCAGGTGTTCCAGTTGTTCAGGGCTTAGCGGCATAGATCATCCTCTCATTTTTTCTGCGACACGGGTCGTGCCATAGCACCCAAGCGCTCTAGGATGAAGCCGCCCACAGCGCAGCCGCCATCGCAAGCCACCGGCAGCCATCTCACCCCAATGCACCGTATCAGGCCGTTACACCCTTTGCCACATCGGCGTACGCCTCCAACTGGTCAAAGTTCAGGTACTGGTAAATCTGGCTGCTGTCTTTGTTGATCACGCCCATGTTCTCGGCGTATTCGGCCACCGTGGGGATGCGACCCAACTTGGAGGCAATGGCGGCCAACTCAGCAGAGGCTAGGTACACATTGGTGTTTTTTCCCAGCCGGTTGGGGAAGTTGCGGGTAGAGGTTGAGACCACGGTCGCGCCTTCGCGCACTTGCGCTTGGTTGCCCATGCACAAGGAGCAACCGGGCATCTCGGTGCGTGCACCGGCAGCGCCAAACACCCCGTAGTGGCCCTCGCGGGTGAGTTCGGCAGCGTCCATTTTGGTAGGCGGCGCAATCCAGAGCTTGACCGGAATATCGCGCTTGCCTTCGAGCAATTTAGACGCAGCGCGGAAATGCCCGATGTTGGTCATGCAAGAGCCGATAAACACCTCGTCGATTTTGGTACCTGCCACGGCCGACAGCAGCTTGGCATCGTCCGGGTCGTTGGGGCAGCACAGAACTGGCTCTTTGAGTTCGTTGAGGTCGATCTCGATAATTTCGGCGTACTCGGCGTTTTTATCGGCCTCGAGCAAGTCGGGCCGGTCCAGCCAAGCTTGCACCTTCTGGATACGGCGCTCCAGCGTGCGCTTATCGGCATAGCCATCGGCAATCATATTTTTCATCAGTACGATATTGCTGGTCAGGTATTCCTTGATCGGCGCGGGGTTGAGCTTGACCGTACAACCTGCCGCCGAGCGCTCGGCAGAGGCGTCGGACAGTTCAAACGCTTGCTCCACCTTCAGATCAGGCAAACCTTCGATTTCCAAGATGCGGCCCGAGAACGCATTGACTTTGCCAGCCTTGGCCACGGTCAGGAGACCGGCCTTGATGGCATATAAAGGAATCGCGTGCACCAGGTCACGCAAGGTGATGCCGGGCTGCATCTGGCCCTTAAAACGCACCAGCACTGACTGGGGCATATCCAGCGGCATCACGCCGGTGGCAGCGCCGAAAGCTACCAGGCCAGAACCTGCGGGAAAAGAAATGCCGATGGGGAAGCGGGTGTGGCTGTCGCCACCGGTACCCACGGTATCGGGAAGGAGCAAGCGGTTGAGCCAGGAATGGATCACGCCATCACCCGGACGCAAGGACACGCCACCCCGGTTGCTAATAAAGGCCGGCAGTTCGCGGT
>JAEMRG010000001.1 GCA_016463455.1 Rhodoferax sp. | reverse complement strand
CTGAGCGTTCAGCCTTCGGCGGTCTTGCGACTCTCTCCTGACCGGCGCATTCTAGTGCCAGGCCGTCCTATGCGCCTTTGACCAGTTGGCGCTGGTGAAAAATAAAGCCCAGGCTGTTGAGCAAGAGCTGCGCGGCCAGGATGGCGGTGATGCCGGTCGGGTCGTAGGCTGGGGCCACTTCCACCAAGTCCATGCCCACAATCCTGCCTTGGCAGCGCTTGACCAGCGCCTCGATGATTTCCAACACCTCGTAGTACAAAAAGCCGCCGTGGCTAGGCGTTCCGGTGCCCGGCGCGATCGATGGGTCAAAGCCGTCGATGTCAATCGTGAAGTAGTACTGCGCCGCCTCAGGTATCGCGGCCAGTACACCGGCCACGCCCATCTTGCGCACCTGGCGCACCGAGTAAATCTGCGAACCGGCAGCGCGTGCGGCATCGTAGTCGTCGCGGTTGGAGGAAGACACATTGCGTATGCCCAGCTGCGTCATGCCGGTGATATGGTCCATCTCAGAGGCGCGGCGCAGCGGGTTGCCGTGGCCATAGCGCACGCCGTGGCGTTCGTCCACAAAGTCCAGATGCGCGTCGAAATGCACGATATGGATAGGGCCCATGCCATCAAAAGCCTTGATCACCGGCGCATGCACCGAATGGTCACCACCCAGCACCAGCGGCATGGCCCCACTGGCCAGAATTTTGCGGATGGCGTACTCGGTATTGGCATGGCTTTTGTGCATATCGGTGTGCACGATGTCGGCGTCGCCCACATCGACGATGCGCGCCTGGTCGCGCGTGAGGTACATCACATCGTCCTCATGGTCGTAGGCGCCGGCATGGCCAAAAGAAAACAGGGTGGAGGCCTCGCGGATGGCACGCGGGCCAAAGCGCGCACCGGGCCGCCACTGCGTGCCCATGTCATTGGGCACGCCGATGACCGCGACATCAGCATCGATCGCATTCCAGTCGACGCAGGCCGGAGACTTGGCAAAAGTGCAATGCCCCACAAAGGGCAAATCCAGGCGACCGCGTTGGTAGGCGTTGTCAGACATCAACAGCTTTCAGGCAGAGGTGAGTAGGCCACGCTTGCGCAGCATGGGTTCGACCGCCGGCGGGCGGCCACGGAAGGCGACATAAGCTTGCATGGGCTCTTGCTGATTGCCTGCGGCATACACATGGCGCAGCAGGGACTGGCCCAAGGCTGGGTCGAGTACATCGCCTTTTTCCAAGAAAGCGTCGAAGCCATCCGCGTCCAGCACCTCGGCCCACATATAGACGTAATACGCCGAGGCATAGGCATTAGAAGAAAACAGATGCGAGAAGTGCGGCAAGCGGTGGCGCATGCCGATGCCCGATGGCATTGCCAGCGCCTGCAAAGTGTCGCGCTCAAATGCTTGCAAATCCAGCGTGTCCAGGTCAAGGCGTTGGTGCAAGTCCAGATCCACCAAGGCGGAGGCCAGGTACTCGACTGTGGCGAAACCTTGGTTAAAGGTTTGCGCCGCCAAAATTTTCTCGAGCAAAGCCTGACCCATGGGCTGGCCGCTTTGGCTGTGGGTGGCAAAGCGTTGCAAAATTTCTGGCTGTAGCAGCCAGTTTTCAAAAATTTGCGAAGGGAACTCGACAAAGTCGCGCAGTACGCTGGTGCCCGAAAGGCGGCGGAAACGGCATTGCGAAAGCAGCCCATGCAGGCCGTGGCCGAACTCATGAAAGAGTGTGCGCGCATCGTCCAGGCTGAGCAAGGTGGGCTCACCCGCGGCGGCCTGCGAAAAATTATTGTTGTTCACCACAATCGGGCGCACGGCGGTGGGCAGTTCGCTTTGGTCACGATAAGTGCTCATCCAAGCGCCCGAGCGCTTGCCACTGCGGGCAAAGTTGTCACCTAAGAACACGCCCACATGGCGGCCATCGGCATCGCACACTTCCCAGGCTTTGACGCTGTCGTGGTAGGTGGCGATGTCGCCGCGTGGCGCAAAGCGCAGTCCGAAAAGGCGCCCGGCCACATAAAACATGGCCTCGGTCAGGCGCTCGAGCTGCAAAAAGGGTTTGATCTCTGCTTCGTTGAGCGCATACGCACGCTGACGCACTTTCTCGGTCCAGTAGTGCCAGTCCCAGGCCTGAATGTCTTCGCTGGTCCAGGGCTGACCGGTTTCCTCGCTGGCGAGGGCGGCCAGGGCGGCGCGCTCACCCAGGGCTTTGCGCTGCGCCGGCTCCCAGGCGCGCATCAGCAAGTCGCGCACGGCGCCGTGGTGGCCGGCCATGGTGTCGGCCAGGGCAAAGTCAGTGAAATGCGCGTAGCCCAGCAAGCGCGCCTGCGCTAGGCGCAGTTGCAGGATCTCGCGCATCAGCGGCCGGTTGTCGTGCGCGCCGCTGTGCTCACCGCGCGCGCACCAGGCCTGCCAGATGTGCTGGCGCAGGTCGCGCTGCTCGGAAAACATCATGAAGGGCGTGATGGACGAACGCGACAGCGTGATGACGTGGGCGTCCGCGCCTTCGACGCCCCGCTCGGAAGCCGCCTGGCGCGCTGCGGAGACGACAAAAGCCGGCAGCCCAGCCAGTTCTGCGGGTGTGCGCAACACCATCTGAAACGCCGACTCGTCGGCCAGCACGTTTTGTGAAAACTGGGTGAAGCAGCGGGCCAGGCGCTCGGCATTGGCCGCAAATTCCTTGCGCTGGGCGGAGGCCAAGCGGGCGCCTGCGCGCTCAAAGTCCAAGAGGTAACGCGACAGCAGGCGCTGACTTTGCGCGTCCAGCGCGGCGCTGTTGCGGGCGACGGACTCGATGCGGGCGAACAAGCCAGCATGTAAAAAAAACGCTGCCTGGTGGGCGGCAAGCCGGGGGGCAATTTCGCGCTCTAAGGCGCGCAAAGCGTCGGAGCTGTGCGAGGCCACCAAATTGAAAAACACCGAGCGGCAGCGCGCCAGCAACTGCCCGGCCGACTCCAGCGCCAGCAAGGTGTTGTCAAAGTCGGCAGGGGCCGGGTTGGCCGCGATGGCCGCGATCTCGGCCTGGTGGGCGGCAAAGGCGGCATCAAATGCCGGCAAAAAATGCTGCGGCTCAATAGATGCAAAAGGCGGTACCTGGAAGGGCGTGTCCCAGGGGGACAGGAGGGGGTTGTTAGCGTGCGTCATCAGTCCACTGTAATGGATGGCGCACGCCAGGCTCCGGCCAGGCGCCCAAAACCATGTGCTGCGGCTTACTTTATGATGCCCGCTGCCTTGGCCCCCTATCCGGAGACCCACCCTCATGCTGCGTTTGGTTTTGCCTGCTATGCCAACACACTGGACCCACGCTTGGGTTGCCGCATGGGCTTGTAGCGTTGCCATGTTGTGGGGCCATGCCCAGGCCAGCACCAATCCTGCCGATCCGGCCAAGGTACTGCACATGGCCTTTCCCGTAGCTGAGACGGGTTTTGACCCGGTGCGTGTAAGTGACCTGTACTCCAATATCGTGAACTTGGGGATTTTTCAGCCCCTGGTGACCTATGACTGGATGGCCCGGCCCAGCATTATCGTCCCCAATGCCGCCGAAGCGCTGCCCGAAATCACCGACGGCGGCAAGCTTTACACCTTCAAGATCCGCAAAGGTCTGTACTTTTCGGACGACCCCGCCTTCAAAGGCCAAAAGCGCGAGTTAACGGCGCAGGACTTCGTCTACACCTTGCTACGCCATATCGACCCCAAAAACAAGTCACCCCGAGTAGCGGACCTGGAAGACAAGATTGAGGGCTTTGCAGCTGCCCGCCGCCAGGCGGCCAAAGAGGGCATGAATTACGAGCAGCGCCACCCCGGCATTTATGCCAGTGACCGCTACACTTTGCATATTCGCCTAGTGCGGGCTGACCGCAATTTCCTGACCTTGCTGAGCGGCCCCAGCGCCGGCGGCATGGCGCGCGAGGTGGTGGAGGCGTACGGGCCTGAGGGCATCATGGCGCATCCGGTGGGCACCGGGCCGTATATGCTCGATAGCTGGGTGCGCGGCTCCAAAATCAAGCTGCGCGCGAACCCGACTTACCCTGGCTTTACTTGGGACTTCAAACCTGACCCACAGCACGCGCAGGACATGGCCATTGCCGCAAGCCTGCAGGGGCGCAGCATGCCGCGGATAGGCCGCGTGGAGATCAGCATCATTGAAGAGCCCCAGTCCATGTGGTTGGCATTTAGCGGTAAGGAAATTGACATCGTTGAAATGCCGCCCAGCTTTATCGAGAAAGCCCTTAACGGCCAAAACCAATTACTGCCTGAATTGAGCAACACAGGTGTACAGATGTACCGCACTGTAGAGCCGGACATCACCTACCAGTTTTTCAATTTGCGCGACCCGGTCATCGGCGGCTACACGCCCGAGAAAATCGCACTGCGCCGGGCCATTATCTTGGGTTACGACGTGGACGAAGAGATCCGCGTGACCCGCAAAGGCCAGGCCATCCGGGCGCAGCAAATGGTCTCCCCCGTGATACCCGGGCACGACGCCGACTACCGCAGCATCGTGCGCTTTAGCCCGCTGCAGGCTAATGCGCTGCTGGACCAGTTCGGCTACAAAAAGGACGCGCGCGGATTCCGTACACATCCGGATGGTAAGCCTTTGGTTTTTTCCATTCACTCTCTCACATCCTCGGACTATCGTGAACGTGATGAGCTGTGGAAGAAATCCATGGACCGCCTGGGTATACGCCTAAAGATCAAAAAGGACAAGTTTGCGGAGCTACTGAAGCAGGGCAAGACATGTTCGCTTTCGTCTTTTGGTTTGGGCTGGACCGGCGCTTCAGAGGCGGAGTTTGTAATGGGACTTTTGTCCTCCAAAGCCATTGGGCAAAGCAATTACGCGTGCTTTGAAAACGCGGAGTATGACCGCGAATTTGAACGCCTGCGAGTCCTACCCGACGGACCGGAGCGTAGCCAAGTGTTGCGCAATTTGTACCGCATCATGGAAGTCTATGGCGTGCTCGGCCTGAGTTCGACCCGTATTCGCACCCGCCTGAGCCAGGCCCATATAGATGGCTACCGCGCGCACCCCTTGGTGAGCAACGGCTGGCAGTTCATGGACATTCGCCCCAGCGCGGGCGGGGAGAAATAAGTATGCCTGCCTACGTCGCACGGCGCCTGTGGCAAATGTTGCCCACCATGGCGGGTGTCATCTTGCTGGTTTTTTTCTTGTTCAACTGGGTGGGCGGCGATCCGGCCTATGTACTTGCTGGCCTGATGTCCAACCAAGAGCAAATCGAGAGCATCCGTACCGCGATGGGCTTGAACGAGCCGCTGTACGTTCAGCTGTGGATTTTTGTCAAACAGGTAGCCACTTTTGACTTCGGCGCCAGTTGGACCACGGGCGAGCCGGTGTCGCAATTGTTTGCATCGCGCTTACCTGCTTCGCTGACCCTGATGCTGCCGCTCTTGGTGATAGAGACCGTGGTTTGCCTGGTACTGGCGGTGGGTTTGTCCTGGGTGCGCGGCTCGCGCCTGGACCGGGGAGTGATGGTGTTTTTTACGCTGCTGATGTCGGTGAGCATTTTGGTATTCATCATCCTGGGCCAGTACCTGCTGGCCTACCGCTGGGGCCTCTTTCCGGTGCAGGGCTGGGGCGACGGCCTGTGGAAAAACCTCAGCACTTACGCGCCTTTGCCCATTCTCCTGGGCCTGCTGGTGGGCGTGGCGCCACATACCCGTTTGTTTCGCACCTTTGTGCTGGACGAGGTGGATCAGGACTATGTGCGCACGGCACGCGCCAAAGGCCTTTCAGAGGCGCGAGTGATGTTTGTCCATGTGCTGCGCAATTCGCTGATTCCGGTCATTACCTTTGTCACTTCCAACATTCCCGGCCTGCTATTAGGGGCCTTTTTGCTTGAGCGGTTTTTCGGAATTCCTGGCATCGGCCGTGAGATTATTTTGGCGGTGGAACGCAGTGATTTTCCGGTGATCAAAGCGGTCACGGTGTATGTAGCCTTGGCCACCATGGTGTTCAACCTGATGGGAGACTTGCTCTACCGTTTGACCGATCCGCGCGTGCAGTTGCGCTAAAGAGCCGCCATGACATTTTCCGTACATTCCGACAATTCCGTTCAGGCTAGCCCCGGCGCTTGGCATTTAGCCTGGCATCGCTTTAGTGCCGACCGCACTGGTATGGGAAGCGCCTGCATCGTGCTGTGCTTTTTGCTACTGGTCGCGTTAACGGCCATGGGCCTTGTTGCAGCCGACTGGGAAAAGGAGGTGGCCATCGGCCACGCCCCACCAAGTTGGGCGACGAGCGCAAGCAGTGAGGGCGCTGGCCCATCACAGCCGCTGCCGAACGTGCTCGACTACACCCCCAGCCAGGCCGATGTGATCGACCCGATTGCCAAGGAGTGGGCGCAGGCGCAACGGGCCGTCAAGCCGGCGGGTGAAAAGCCTGACGTCCTGGCCGCGCACCTGCCTATGGGGGCCGACAAGTGGGGGCGCGATGTGCTGAGCAAAACCATCAAAGGCGCCGAGACGAGTGTGCTGGTGGGTCTGGCTGCGGCGCTGGTGGCCACTGTGCTGGGTGCTTTGCTGGGCGCAGTTTCAGGCTGGTTTGGCGGCTGGGTCGATGACCTGAGTAACTGGCTGTACAACGTGTTTCACGCCATCCCGGGGATTTTGCTGATATTGGCGATTGCGGCGGTGCTCGATACCAAGGGCAGCGCGGCAGTAGTGGTGATCTTGGGCTCAACCAGCTGGACTGGCGTGTACCGCCTGATGCGTGGCGAGTTTATGAAGCATCGCGAGCGCGAGTACGTGCGCGCTGCGGATGCTATTGGCGCCTCCAATATGCGGCGCATGTTTGTGCACATCCTGCCCAACGTCAGCCATGTGATCCTGGTGCAGTACTCGCTGCTGACGGTGGCCTGTATCAAAGCCGAGGTGATCTTGTCCTATCTGGGCTTTGGCGTGCCGGTGGACGGCGTCTCTTGGGGCACCATGCTCACTGAGGCGCAAAACGATTTATTGGTCGGCATATGGTGGCAGCTGCTATGCGCCACGCTAGCCATGTCTTTGTTTGTCACTGCCCTGTCCTTGCTCACCGACGCCTTGCGCGATGCGCTGGACCCCAAAGTCGTGCAATAAGAGGCCCGCCATGACCACTTTGCTTTCGGTTGAACAACTTACAGTGGACTTTGTCAGCGCCTCGCGCCCGCCGGTACGTGCGGTCGATAGCGTGGGCTTTAGCCTGCGCAGCGAGACCACCCTGGCCTTGGTAGGCGAGTCGGGCAGCGGCAAATCGGTAAGTGCCCTGGCGGTGATGGGGCTCCTGCCCCGGCACAACGCGCGCATCGGTGCGCAAACCAGGCTGCAGTTTCAGGGGCGCTCGCTCCTGGGCCTGGGACTGGCCGACTGGCAACGCATCCGTGGCAAGCACATGTCCATGATCTTCCAGGACCCGATGAGCTCGCTCAACCCGGTTTACAGCATCGGCTTTCAGTTGGCCGAGATGCTGCGGGTACACGAGGGCATGAGCCGCAAGCAAGCGCGCAAGCGGGCGCAGGCTTTGCTCGAGGAAGTCGGCATCCCCGAGGCGGCGCGGCGCTTGGACGCCTACCCCCATGAGCTCTCGGGCGGCCAGCAGCAGCGCGCGATGATCGCCATGGCGCTAGCCTGCGAGCCCGAACTGCTCATCGCCGATGAGCCCACCACCGCGCTGGACGTGACGGTGCAGCGCCAAATCATGCAACTGCTGGCCGAACTGCGCCAGCGCCGCAAAATGGCCATGCTCTTTATCACCCACGACCTGGGTTTGGTGAGCGAAATCGCCGACGAGGTGGTAGTCATGCGCCACGGCCAGGTGCGCGAGGCGGGCCCGGTGCAGCAGATATTTACCCAGGCACAGGACGCCTACACCAAGGCCTTGCTCAGTTGTCGCCCCAGCCCCGAGCGCCTGGGTCAACGCCTCCTAACCATCGACGACTGGATGCAGTCCGATGGCACCGTCGCCCCTGCCCAGACCCTGCCGGTCCAACTTGAACCGTCCCCCAGGCAAGCGGCTAACGACGCGCCCCTCCTCGAAGTGCGCAACCTGCGCAAAGTGTTTGATGTGGGCGGCTCCTGGTTTGGCAAAAAGCAGTTTGTGGCGGTGGAGGACGTGAGCTTTTCCATGTTTAAAGGCCAAACGGTTGGTCTGGTGGGTGAATCGGGCTCGGGCAAAACCACGGTCGGCCTGGCGATGCTGCGCCTGCACCAGGCCAGCGGCGGCGAAGTGCTGATGGGCGGGCGCAACCTGTTGGCGCTGTCCAAGGCCGAATTCGCGCCCTATAAGAGACATTTGCAAATCGTTTTCCAGAACCCCTATGCCTCGCTCAACCCACGCTTTACGGTGGCCGAGATCTTGGACGAACCCATGCGCCTGCACGGCCTGGGAGGCGACGCCGCGGGACGCCAACGCATCGCGCAGCGCCTGCTCGACCAGGTCGGCATGCCCGCCAGCAGCATGGGGCGCTATCCTTTTGAGTTCTCGGGCGGGCAACGCCAGCGCATTGCGATTGCGCGCAGCCTGAGCTTATCGCCCCAGGTCCTGGTGCTCGACGAGGCAGTCTCGGCGCTGGATGTGTCGGTGCAAGCGCAGGTGCTCAATCTGCTCAAAGACCTGCAGGCCGAATTGGCGCTGAGCTATTTATTTATCTCGCACGACCTGGACGTGGTGCGCCACATGGCGGATACGCTACTGGTCATGCACGAGGGTAAAGTGCTTGAGCAGGGTGATGCCGCCACTTTGTATTCCCAGCCGCAGTCCGATTACACGCGCCAGCTCTTGGACGCAGCACCGCGCGTCCAGTTTCGGCCGGCGGCTTAAGCACCATGTAGCGCTTGCCGTTCAGGGTCGAGGGCCGGTTGCGGCTTTGTTTTTGGCGGCGGCAAAATCACCCGCGTAAACATGTAAAAACCGAGCTGGCGAGATCCAGCGGGCCATTGCAGCGTTAACCTCCTGCACACTGGTGGCGGCCAACTGCAAGTACAGCTTGTCATAAAAGGCCATATTGCGCCCGATGCGTCCATTGACCTGTTGTAACTGGGCCAGGGCGCTGTCCTGGGCCCAGGCAGTCAGGCGCTGCTGATCCAGGCTTTTCTTCGCGTCCTGCAATTCGGCTTCGGTAACGCCGCTGGCAAGCAACTGGGCCAATTCCTGGGAAACGGCCAGCTCGACCTTGGAGCGGTTTTCCGGCGCAAAAATCGCCCACAAAGTCAGTTGCCCCGATGGTTCGAAGGCCGACACTTGCAGCTGACTACCAGCGCCATAACTGATGCCTTCTTGCTGGCGCAAACGCTCGGGCAAGCGCGACTGCGCGCCGCCGCCCAAAATTTCATTGATCAGCAACAGCGCCGCATAGTCGGGCATGGTGTCTTGCGCTTTAAGTGGCAAGGCGGCTATGTAAACCGCGTTTGCTTTATCGGGCGTTTCTAGTTGCACGGTAGCCGCATGGGGCTCGGGCGCTACCTTTCGCAGACGCTCAAAAGCCACTTTTCCAGTCCAACCGGTAAACAGCGTGTGGGCGGCAGTCTGTGCCCATGCCGGATCAAAATCACCAGCCAATGCGAAGTGTGCCGAGGCGGAGCCGGCCAACTCAGCATACGCGGCCTTGACCTGCGGCAGGCGTAGGGCTTGATGGTCAGCAATAGCCTCCTCAAAGCTGCGGGCGTAGCGAATGTCCTTGCGCCCAAAGTTGTTGAGGCCACGCGCCAAGGCGTTGGACGCCAAAGCCTGAGGGTCACTACGCTGGGATTTGATAAAAGTCAGATCCTGGCTGCGCGCCTGCTCAAACTCAGCCTGCGAAAAGGTGGGCGCGCGCAAAATGTCGCGCAGCAAGGGCATGAGCGCGGGCAGGCTGGCGCGCACCGTATCAAACTGCAGCACCAGACTTTGGCCTTGCTGACTAACCGACAGCTTGGTTTTGAGAAGGTCCAGCGTGCTGCTGATGTCGCTGCGACTGCGCTTTGCGGCACCGCGTGTGAGCAAACTGGCCACCATCTCGATGGCACTGGCACGCCCGGCGAGCGATTTTTCGTCCCCCATCTCAAGCACGATCTGGCCCGAAACCGTCTGGCCGCGCGTCTTTTTTGGAATGAGCACCAATCGAGCACCACCGGGCAGCGTAGTGCGCAGGGTCCGCTCTTCGATCGCCACAGGGGTGAGCACAAAGGCTTCGCCCTGGGTCACCGCCGCCTTGCCTTGGTAATCGGACAGCATATCGGCCAGAACGGGCGTGGGAGGAATAAGGACGCGCTTGGCATGGGATTCCGGCACGAACTGGCCCAGGGTGCGGTTACTGCTTTGCAGGTAATGCTGCGCCACGCGTTGTACATCAGCCACCGTCAGCGCTTCAATGCGATCGCGTTGCAGGAAAAACAGACGCCAGTCGCCCTTGGCGATAGCCTCAGACAATGCAATGGCTAAGTTTTGCGCGTTGTTCAGCGTGTTGTCGATATCGCTGAGCAGCGTAGCTTTTGCGCGCGCCAATTCGGCCGCAGAGATCGGTTTACGCGCCACACCTTCGAGCTGCTCCAACATGGCCTGACGTGCCTGCGCCATGGAATGGCTTTTATCCAGTTCCAGCCAGAAAATCATGCAGCCTGGCTCAGCAAAGTCCAGCATCCATGCATAGCTTTGCGATGCCTTTTTACGCTCCACGAGTTCAGTGTGCAAGCGCCCAGCGGGTGGCGAGGCCAAGATCTCGCCCAAAGCGAATAGCGCCGCGGTATCGGGATGCGCTCCAGCCGATACCAGGTAGAGCACAGCTAACCAATAGCTGTCCGCCACGCGGCTCACCGTGAGCTCACGCGCACCGTCGCGCGGCGCCTCGCGGGTGTAGGTCGGCTCCAACACCCGCGTAGGTCGTGCAATGGGGCCAAAGGCCTGCTCCACCATGGACAGCGCCTGCGCCACATCGAAAGCCCCGGCGACCACCAAAACTGCGTTATCCGGTTGGTAGTACTTGCGGTAAAAATTTTGTAAGTTCTCGATCTTGACGTTTTCCACATCGCTGCGCGCACCGATCGTGTCTTTCCCGTAGTTGTGCCAGTCAAAACTACTGGCCAGCATTTTTTGCATCAGCACGCGATGGGGACGGTTTTCACCCGCCTCCATCTCATTACGTACGACAGAGAACTCTTTATCCAGGTCGGCACGCGCAATAAAGCTGTTGACCATACGGTCCGCCTCCATCTGCAAGACCCAACGTAAATTACTTTCGGATGCGGGAAAGGTTTCGAAATAATTGGTACGGTCGGTATAGGTCGTGCCGTTGAAATCCATGCCGCGCTTGCCCAGCGCAGTCATGATGTTGCCCTGGCTGGGGGTGCCTTTAAAAACCATATGCTCTAGCAAATGCGCCATACCGGTTTCGCCGTAGTTCTCGTGGCGGCTGCCCACCAGATAAGTAATGTTGACGGTGGTGGTGGGCTTGGAGGCATCGGGCGCCAGCAGCACCCGCAGGCCGTTGGGCAGTAGGTATTCGGTGATGCCCTCCACACTGCGGACCCGTTGCGCTACGGAAGCAGCAGAGACATCCGTAGTAAGGGCGCTGACCGAAGTCGCCACGCTCAGACAGGTGACGCATACCCAAAACGTGGCGGCGGCTCGCTGGGTCCAAATACCAAATTGCATAGAAATCTCTACTTTCTAGGGTGTAGCGCCCGGCGCGCCCACTTTGACGACATTGTCATTGGAATTGCGGTCGATACGCATGTTGAAGGGGTCCACCCCCACAAAGGCAGGCGCCTTATCGGTCACCAGATGCAGCTCTTGGCTGCCTGAGTGCAAGGCCACGCGCTGCAAGGCCAGCACCGCCTGCGGCCCATAACCTTTCTTGGCGGGCTCGGCACTGAAAGCGCCTATTTCGAAAGTTTCCGCCAAGGGCGCCTCGGTTTCCTTGCCTTTTCCGTCGGCATAAAACTTACTAGCCTGCACGGTAAAGCGAACGTCAAACTTGCCATCGGCACGCGCTTGCACAGAAGGTGCGCTGGCCTTGAGGTCGTAGAGCGTGATTTTTTCGAATAGATCAGAAATCAAGGCATGCTGACGTGGATCCACCTCGGCGCGCAATAAACGCAAGAAATCCGTGCTCGAGGGGTAAGGTGCGGCCTTGAAGGCAAATTGGGCCAGCAACTTTTGCAAAGCGCGGTTAACCGCAGCTTCGCCCACCTCCTCTTTCAGCGCGTACATGGCCAGGCCGCCTTTTTGGTAATGGGTATAGCCCTGGTTTTCAACCCGGTACAGCGGCAACTCCTCTAGCACCTCGCCGCCCCGGCTGCGCAAATAGCCGTCAAGTTCATATTTCAAAAATTTACGGATCTGCTCGCGACCGTAGAGTTTCTCCATCACCAGCAATGCGCCGTACTGAGAAAAGGATTCGCTGAGCATCGTCATGCCCTGCTTATCCGCGCCGATAACTTGGTGCGCCCACCATTGGTGCGCCACCTCGTGGGCGGTGATGTAAGTAACCAAATCGATCTTGCTATCGCGCGACTCTTCTTTAAAATTTTGGATAAAGCCAAGGGACTCAGAGTAAGGCACGGTATTGGCGAAGGACTGTGCAAAGGACGCGTAAGCCGGAAATTCCAAAATTCGCATTTGGCGGAATTGATAAGGCGAAAATTTCTCGCTAAAGACATCCAGACTGGCCTTCATCGCATCCAGCATGCGCTGCACATTGTGGTCATGGGGGCCATGGTGATACACCGCCAGATCGACGGTCTTGCCACTCGGGCTTTTCCACAGGTCTGTCTTGACGGTGTAGCGCGCCGACTGCAATGAAAAGAAGTTATGGATCGGTGCTTCGGTGCGGGTGACTAAGGTGCGCCGACCATTGGCCGTGGTATCGCTCACGGTATAGCCTGGTGCCACCGGCGTTTGGTCTGCATCCGTGCTCAGGGTGATTTGCGCCTGAACCCAATCGCTGTCGTGCCGCAAATAATGATGCGCATTGGCCTGCTGGTCCTCCAGCTTGGCGGGACGCAGTTCGGCGGGTAGACCCTGCTTGCGCCGCTTGACGCGGTCTTGCAAAAACGCCTCGCGGCTGATACCTATCAGTGGCGCAACTTCAAAATTATTCAGAAAACTGCCGTTTTCCACGATACGGGTTTGGTTAGCCTCGTTTTTAAAGCCCTTCTGTTCAAGGATGTTTGAAAAGTTCAGCGTGCGCCGCTCTCCGACCACCATGGGTTTAGTCAGGGCATAAATGCGATAGCCAAATCGCGGGTAGTCTTTTTCTAATTGTGCGCCCTCCATGGCCAGCGTAAGCTGCTGGGCATCCGGGTCAAACTGGACATGGAAGTGGCTCAAAGCTACACCGCTGCGGTTTTCCAAAACATAGCTGCCTTGGGTTTGCGCCCGTTGTTGCCGCGGGTACAAGTCGACTTGCAGATTCACCTCGATGATGGTGGGCTGGGGCAGGCTCTCAAAGCCCAGCAATTGCTTTTCCATATCAGCGGCGAGTACCTCTCGTTCGTCGCGTACCTCGTAACGGTTGAGCATATTGGTGTTGTAAAAAATCCAGGCGCCCGCACCCAGCCAGAGGCTGGCAGAAGCCGCAAATACCACCAGCACACCGCCCCGCAGGCGTCCAGATAAACGGCGCATGCGAGGTAGCAGTGAGGTATCGACGCCGCGGCGCCACATCAAATGGCTGAACACCAGCAACACACCCGCAAAACCAAGCCAGTACAGCTGCATCCAACTGCGGCCTATCCAAAAATGGCCGGAACCGTTCATATCCGAAAGCGGTACCGCCGTGCTGCTGCCATAGTTGTACAAATTGTGCTCAAAGCCCAGGTTGACCAGCACAATGGTTGAAACAAAGTACAGCAGCATCACCGCCCAGCCACTGAATTTGTTGGGCACTAGGGTTTGCACAAAGATGGCCAATACGGCCAGCAAAAACGCCTCCACGATATGCGGGGCAATAAACCACGCGACATAGGCTGAGAGTTCAAATTCTGTATAGCCGTGAAAGGTCTGAAAAGCGATAGCACCCAACACCGCGACCACAAAGGTGGCCAGTAAAACACCGCCAATGGCCAGCACCTTAGGCAACATAAAAGCCCAGTCGGGCGCAGCACTGGCGCCGACAATTTCGTGCATGCGGCGGTCGCGGTCGCGCCAGACCAATTCGCCCGCGTAAAACACAGCGATGATGAAAATAAACAAGTTGTAAGCGCCGCTGAGCGCGCCGATCATGTTGCGGGTGACAGGGAAAAACTCCACCCCACGCTGATCCACGGTACCCGTCATAGCACCCAAAGCGTTGAACAAACCCAAAACCAGCAGCACGATAAAAGCAGGGCTGCGCAGCACATAGGCCAGGTCAAAGCGCGTCAATTCCAGACACTGCGCAAAGGCTACCTGCGGCCCGCCGTCGCCGACTGGCAGGGGGCGCTGAGCGGGGGGTAAGGAGTCCAGGGAGGCGCTCGCCATCGATTTTTTACCAGGGGCGTCTGCCGCCCAATCAAATCGGAAAATCGCGTAGGCCAAGGCGAGAAAGGCCAGGCCAATGGCGCACCAAAGCAGACGGTTGTACAAAATGAGGCCAGTCATCTCTGGCAATTGCGTATTGCGCTCGGCCGCCGTCCAGTAGCGCGTTACCTGATTGAGTGCGCTCACACCAAAAGGATCGCTCCATGCCGATACCGCGTCCCAAGCGGGATCGCGCAGCATGATGCGCGAGGTAATGAACAAGACCAAAAATGCAATAACGCCGATAAAGGTCCACATGAGCGAGCGGGTGGCGGTGGCCAAGGCAAAGAAGGCTGCTGCCGTCAAGAACAAGGTAGGCACAGCGAAATATAAAAACGCCAGGCCATAATGCTGCAATACCATGGGGCCCATTGTTTCCGGGTCTATCCAGGGCATCAGGCTGCCTATAAACATGCCCAGCGGCACCGAGGCCATCACCGCCAAAGCGGCAAAAAGTGCACCGCTAAAACGCCCCATTAGATAATCGAATTTTCCAATCCGCGTACTGCGTATCAGTGGTGCAAAGCCGGTTTCATCATCGCGAATAATGACATTGGCAACGAAGGCGGTGACCACAAACAACCCAAACAAATTGAGCACCGCAATGGTCTGGGCAATGGCAAACGGTGCATTGACATGCACATTGCCGCCCGCACCTATGCGGATGTTTTCAGAAGCGACACTGCCAAAGGCCAGCAAGAAAAACAAGGCGAAAGCCACCACAAACAGCGGCGACCGCAGCTGGTAGCGGACTTCAAAAAGTGCGATAGCGCTCCACATGGCGGGCTCAGGCCTGGGCCGCGGCATGGGACGCGGCGCCAGCGGCTTGCCGGGCTGCGACCACAATCGAAAAATACAGGTCTTCCAAGGAACCCGTCACGGGCGCAAACTGCGCATCGGGGGCGCTGTCGGCCAGCACATGGATGACGGTTTGACCTGCACGCAGCCGATTGGCAATGACCGAGTACTGCTTACGAAACTCGTCCAAAGCACCGGTAGCGATTTCGCGGCGCCAAACCCGACCCTGCAACTTTGCACCAGGGCTTCGGGTGCACCTTGCAAAAGTACCCGCCCGCCTACGATGATGGCCATTTGGGGACACAGATCAGAGACATCGTCAACGATATGGGTCGACAAAATCACCACCACTTGCTCGCCGATTTCTACCAGTAAATTGTTAAACCGGTTGCGCTCCTCCGGATCCAAACCGGCAGTGGGCTCGTCCACAATGATCAGCTTGGGGTTGCCAATCAAGGCCTGGGCAATGCCAAATCGCTGACGCATGCCACCCGAAAACCCTGCAACGGCCTTTTTGCGCACGTCCCATAGATTCACTTTCGCCAACAGGCTTTCGACCGTGTCTTTGCGCGCGCCGCGCCCTGTGATGCCTTTGAGTACGGCCAGATGGTCTAACAAATCATTGGCACTGATGCGCGGATAAACGCCAAAGTCCTGCGGCAGATAGCCCAGAACCTGGCGCAGTTTTTCGGGTTCGCGCACCACATCGATGTCGCCAAAACGGATGCTGCCTTCGCTTGGGGTTTGCAAGCTGGCAATACAACGCATCAGGGTGGATTTGCCAGCGCCATTGGGACCCAGCAGACCGAACATGCCCTTTGGGATATGTAAATCGACGCTATCGAGCGCCTGGGTGCCGTTGGCATAGCGATGCGAAAGTTGACAGAGTTCAAGCATGGGAAAAGCCCTTTTTTCATGAAATGCGAGACAAATTGTGCGCTTTCTGGCCTTGCAGGCCAAGGCCTGAGCGACCAACTACAGAAAAACGGGAATGGACTGCAAAAAAGACTGACTGGTCCGCATGCCGGGTCAGTGCACCGCATTACTGCGCAAGGCCCGTCCCACGTAAGCCAATGCGGCCACCGTCACCAGCAAGCCTACCGCAGACGGTAGCAGCCACTGCCAGAGCGCTATGGGCTCGGCGCGCAAGACATGTAGCATCAAGGTTTGTTGTGCCAAGGAGGGCACCAGATAGTACCAATCGGGCTCGGCAGCGTCGTTGAGCAAAGACACCAAGGGCAAAAGCATAAACGTCATGAGCACCAGGGAATTACCCGCCTGGGCTTCTTTGATACTCTTGCCGCGCACCGACGTAGCCATAAGTATGGCGGATACAGCACCGGCAAAGGGCAGGCAAATGAGGCCAAAGTGCATGGCATCAGACAAGTCAAAGCGAAACAATGCCTGCAAGGCGTCGCTGCGAATCAAAAACTGGGCCGGAATAAAACTCAGACTCGTGAGCAAGGCAATCAAGGCGGCCAGCAGGGCGACAGCACACCATTTGCCGAGCGCAAGCGCCCAGGGCGAGACCGGGTTCATCATCAAGGGTTCCAGCGAGCTGCGCTCGCGCTCGCCGGCGGTGCTGTCCATTGCGGCGCCCATGGCACCGGTCAGCACCGCAATCAGGACGTATAAAGGGATCAAGGAGCCGGTCAACTGTGCCGCACGCGCACTGGCATCGGCCATGTCGTGCTCTTGCACTTCGAGCGGCTTGAGGCTGGCGACGCCAACGCCGCGTACAACCAGTGTCAAGGCCACGCGCTCTTGGGCATAAGCCTGTAAAAGCTTGCGGGCTACATCGCGCGAGGTGCTGGAGCCACGGCTGCTGCTATTGGCATAAATTGCGATGGAAGGCATCTGCAGGGTCTGTAATTGCTGCTCAAAATCCGGCGGTACCACGATGATGGCGTCCTCTAACTGTCCGGTGGCGAGCTGGTCCATCGCATCGGCGGGCGGGGCCTTGATGCCGTAGGCCTGGCGCTCAATGAAGTTTTGTAAGTCCGGCGCATATTGCAGGCCCTGAAGGTAGATTTCGCGCTTGTCGATGCGGCTCTCTTTTTCGCTCGCCAAAGTGGAGACCAGCAACAAGACCAGAGGCCCTTGCACTACGCTGAGCAATAGCACCATGCGCAGGGTGCGACGATCGCGCCATGCGTCTTTGGCCTCTTTGAGAAAAACTGCGACCCATTGGCCCAGCGCGCGCGAAAGGGGTGAACGGCTCATACCGCTAGCTCCGGGTCTGCCGTGAAAGCCAGCTTCACAAAGGCGTCTTCAAAATCTGTTTGCCCCGTCTGCGCCAGCAAATCAGCAACGCTGCCGTGCGCAATATTGCGCCCCCGGGCCACCACGACGACCTGATCACACAGACGCTCGACCTCTTGCATGATGTGGGTGGAAAACACAATGCATTTACTCCCGCCCGCTGGCGAGCATAAATACCGAAGTGTCTCGCGCAGCGCTCGCGTAGCCAGCACATCCAGCCCATTGGTGGGCTCATCGAGAATGATGTTGTCCGGGTCGTGCACCAGCGCGCGGGCCAATGCGGTTTTGACGCGCTCGCCCTGGCTAAAACCCTCGGTAGGGCGGTCCAACAAAGAACGCAAGTCCAGCAGATCGCCCAGTTGCTCGGCGCGGGCCTGGGCGGCCCGGTCCGACAATCCTTGGAGTCGACCAAAGTACACCATGTTTTCCCGCGCCGTCAGACGCGGGTACAGCCCACGCGCATCGGCCAGGATACCCATGCGCGCCTGCGCCTTGGCGCGCTGCTGCGTGACCGACAGGCCATCTACCTCCAAGCGCCCGCTGTCAGGGATTAGCAAGCCGGCCAGCATACGCAAGGTACTGGTTTTACCTGCGCCATTGGGCCCGAGCAAACCGGTAATCTGGCCATTCGGGGCGTGCAGACTGATGTCGCTAACCGCCTGCACCCACGCCTGCGGTGTGCGCGCAATCCGCCAGCCTTTGCGCTGCCAGCCCGCGCCCGCAGCAGGCGCTGCAAAACGCTTGGCGACGTGGTCGATCAGGATCATGGTGCGCTACCAAAAGTGGGTTCGACGGGCCGCACAAAAGCAAGCGGTCGCGGGATCGATTGGGCGCAACTGGCATCGATCGCCAGTGCCTTGTCGTTGTCGGATGCTTGGATAAAGGCCGTCAACACCTTGCGCATGCAGGCATGGGACAAGACGCCATGCCCCGCCTGCGGCACGACCACATGGCGTGCCAAGGGACCAAGCGCCTGCTGCACCCGCTGCGCATGGCGTGGTGGTGTGACCGGATCGAGACCGCCACTGAGCAACAAGCTGGCGTGCTGCGTGGCAGGGATTTGGTAGAAATCCGCCGGTACTGCGCCTTGTGGCCAGTCGCGGCAAGCTGCGCGATAGTGTGCTTGCGAGTCGGTATGGGGTGCGCTGACGGTTGCCACCGCGGGCATAAGGGGGTAGTCTTCGGCGCAGACCACGCCCAGGTGCATGCCCATGGCAAGCCGCATGGAGGGTGCTCCATGTTGCACAGCGCTCGCCAGCCCAGCCAAACCTTCAAAATGTCCACGCGCCGCGTCATGCACGGCCTGGGGTAATGTGGCCGCCAAAGCCGGCGTGTACAGCGCGCCGCCAACAGCGCCCATGACCGCCTCAGGCGTCACGCGCACCGTGGTCGCTTGGCCGGTCATGGGGTGCGCCAGCGTCACAGCCTTGGGCACTATCTTCCAAAGTGCCTGCCAGTCGGCTGACAGCGTGGGAAAGGCTTTTTGACAATGACTTTGTGCAGTGCAACTGGCCCACAGGGCATCGAGAGCGGCCTGACTATCTGGGCCGATGGTGGTGGGCAACACCATGTCAGGCGGGGCCACGCCGTCCAGCACGCTACGCCGCACATGGGCGCCAAACTGGCGCATGTATTCCAAGGCAGCGCGGGTACCGTAAGAAGCGCCGACCAGATTGATCTGCTCTGCTCCCAGCGCTTGGCGTACCGCGTCCAGGTCTTGCATGGCTAGGGTCGTAGTGAACAAACCTAGGTCGGCGGGCGCCGCGATGTAGGGCAGACGCTCCAGCGCGGCGCGGCATCGGGCCAGTTCCTGGGCTTGCGCGTTCGCCGAGGGAAAGAGGGCCACGGGCGCGTTCGGGCACATTAACGGCGCCGACTGGCCGGTGCCGCGCTGGTCCACCAACACCAGGTCGCGTTGCAAAAGCAAACGTTCGAACAAGGGAAAAACGGCGGAGGCCAAGTTAATCGCACTTTGGCCAGGACCGCCAGCGAGCAGAAAGACCGGGTCTGGCTTGCGGTTGCGCGACACTGAGCGCAGGACCACAAAGTGCACATTGATTTGCGCCCCGCCGGCGCGCGCCGGATTGAGCGCGCGCGCTATATGCCCACAGCGCGCCTCGGTTTTGAGACCCGCAACGCGGCAGGCGACGGTTGGGTCTGCTACCGGCGCCTCTGAGGCGCCGCTAAGCGCAGGCAAAGCCAGAAGCATCCATGCAAGCCAAGGCCAACAAAGAGTGCGGTTGCAAAACACAGCGAGCGGCGACATGGCAAGTTCAGACTTCTCAATTCAGTTTGCGATCTTGCTGAAAACTTTTGAAACGCGCTCAGCTACTGGTCCGCCGGCGCATCCACAAAGAACCTGCAACCACATTGCGCCACAAAAAGCGCAGCAGCAGCAAAGTAGCCAGTGCCTCAAACAAGGTCACTAGCAGTGACAGGGCCGCAGGGTAGCGCAGGCTGCGCGTCCGGATCTTGGCACGCATACGTTCGCTGGCACTTTCAATGCTGTCGTAAAAACTTGGCACTACGAGCAAAGTGAGAAGGGTTGAAGTAATCGTTCCACCGATGATGGACACGGCCAGCGGCTGGTAAAACTCGCCCCCCTCACCCAGCCCCAGCGCCACCGGCATCATGCCTGCGATCAGCGCAAAAGTGGTCATCAAAATCGGACGCAGGCGTACTCGGCCCGCATGCATTAAAGCGTCCTCACGATTGACGCCACCCGCCTCTTCTTTGCGCGCCGCATCGAGTAACAAAATCGCATTTTTTGCCACCAGACCCATTAGCATGATGATGCCGATGAAGCTCATGAGATTGAGGGTGCCACCCGTCAGCAACAAAGCAATGACAACGCCAATGAGCGACAAGGGCAAAGACAACATCACACCCAAGGGCGCGGTGAAAGAACTAAATTGGACGACCAAAATCAGGTACATCAGCCCGATGCCACTGACCAGGGCAATCAGCATTTCGGTGAACAGTTCTTTTTGGTCTTGCCCGGCACCGGCCAGTTCCAAGCCATAGCCCGGCGGATAGTCCATGGCCTGTGCCAGTTTCAGCGCATCAGCGGTCACTTCGCCGTTGGAGCGGCCCTGAACATTGGCCGCTACCGTCACTACGCGCTTGCCATCACTGTGCGAAATCGTTGAAGGTGCCTTGCCCATAGTGATAGTGGCAATTTGTTCCAGCGGCACCATCTCTCCTGTGCCAGCGATCGCAATGGGCAAGCGCTCAATGTTTTCTCGCGACAGTCGGTCGCTGGGATGCAGGCGCACGGCCACGTCACGCGTCTCGCCCGTCGGATCCACCCAGTCACCCACCTCCACGCCCGCAAACGCGACGCGCAGGGCTTGGGCCGCATCATTGGCCGATATGCCCATGGAGTTGGCCAAGCCCCGGTTGAGCTCTATGCGCAATTCTTTGCTCGGGTCTTGCTCGGACAGGCCAACGTCTACGGCACCAGGTACCAGACGGAGTTTTTCCATAAATCGGTTTGTAATCTCCAATAAGCGGCGGGAGTCCGGCCCGGTGAACTCGATTTGTACCGGCTTGCGCGCACCATTGCCCAGGTCGTCAAACACGGTGAATTCAGCGCCAATGAGCGGTCGGATTTTCTCGCGCAGTTCCATCGCCACTTCTTTGGCGTTTCGGCGGCGGTCTTTGCGCGGGCCGATGTCCACGTAAATACGCCCGCCGTTGGGGCCGATATTGCTATTGGTCTCGCGGGCCTCGGGCAGAGTACGGGCAATTTCGGCGGCCCTCTCCATCTTGAGGCGCGCGTACTCGAGTGAGGAAGAAGCGGGCGTGCGAACATCAATCATCAGATTGCCCGAATCGGCTGCAGGCAAAAAGGCCGAGCCACCAAAGCGCATATGCAGCGCAATGGCGGCAAGCAATGAACTCAGGGCGATCAGCCCCATAGCGCGCCGGTGGTGCAGCGCCCAGGCGATCACGCCGGCATAGCGATCCGACTGTCGGTCAAACCAAGCATTGAAGACTTCCAGTCTGCGCCCCACCGGGCCTTTTGGTGCACTGTGGTGATCTGGCGGATCGCCCCAATAGGCAGACAGCATGGGGTCCAAGGTAAATGAAATGACCAGACTGACCATGACCGAGCAAGCTACGGTCAAGGCGAAAGGGCGAAACCACTCGCCGGCCCCACCGGGCATGAAGGCCACGGGCAGAAACACGGCAACGATGGACAGGGTGGTTGCTGTCACCGCAAGCCCAATTTCGGCGGTGCCTTCCAAAGCGGCGGTGCGCCTATCCGAGCCGCGCTGCATGTGGCGCACAATGTTCTCGCGCACCACAATGGCATCGTCAATAAGCACGCCAATAGCCAGCGACAAACCAAGTAAAGACATGAAATTGAGCGTAAAACCGCACAACCAGACACCGATAAACGCGGCAATGACCGAGGTAGGCAAGCTCAATCCGGTAATCAAGGTGGAGCGCCAGGAGTTCAGAAAAGCGTAAACCACCACGATCGTCAGCCCAGCTCCGAGCACCAGCGATTCGATCACGTTGTTAAGGCTGTTTTGCGCGTCTTTGCCGCCATCTCGGGTAATCTCCAGCACGGTGCCGGGGTTGTCCTTGGCCAGTTGCGCGTTGAATTCTTTGGTGGCCTCGCGCACGGACTTGGCTACCGACACGGTGCTGGCATCGCGCGCCCGCGTTACGAATACGCCCACGTTGGGCTTACCGCTGCGAGTGCTCAGGCCGTCGAGTTCGGCAAAGCCGTCTTGCACCGTGCCCAATTGGCCCAGTCGCACCAACTGCGCACCCATGCGCTTGACCACAATTTGCGTGAAGTCTTGCGGTTCGGCAATGCGGCCAACCAGGCGAATACTTTCGCTTTCATAGGGGCCGCGCAGTTTGCCCACCGGGGCATTGGCGTTTTGTGCTCGGATGGCATTGACCACCTCACCCACCGATACGTTGTATTCGCGCAGCTTGGCCGAACGCAGCAAGACCGAAAGTTCGCGCTTGAGCGCGCCTGAAACCGTCACGGTTGCCACGCCGGGCAGGCCGCGCAGCTTGTCGGCTAGCACGTCTTCTGCGAGGCGCGATATTTGGGCATGACTTTGGCTGCTGCTAGACAAGGCCAGGTTGATGATGGGCTGGGCAGACGGGTCAAAGCGGCGGATCACCGGCTCGCGCATCTCAATGGGTAGCTTATAGCGCACCGAGGCAATCACACCGCGCACCTCGTCGGCCGCTTCGATCATGTTTTTGCTAAAAGCAAACTGCATATCAAAGCGGGCATTGCCTTCCGCGCTTGTGGACGAGACTTTTTCCACACCTGCCACGCTTTGGAGTGACTTTTCCAAACGGTTAACGACTTCACGCTCCACCGTGTCGGGCGAGGCACCCGGATAGGCGATGGTAATAAATAGACCAGGATTTTCGATATCGGGGAACTGGTTGACGCGCAATTTATTGAGCGCCATCAGGCCCAGGGCCATCACCCCCAGGATGAGCACCACGGTTGCAATCGGGCGCCGGATGCTGAAATCCGATAAAAACATGTCTATTGCCCCGATGCCGCCGCGCTGGCCTTGGCTTGCACAGGTGCCGTCACCATACTAATGGTCTGACCGTCTTTGAGGCCGCTTCCCGGATTACGCAGCAGTCGATCGCCGGTTTGAACGCCGGCCTGTACCGCATACCGGCCGCTGCGGGCATCACGGGCGCCCAGAGTGACCGCTACTCTACGCACCGCGCTGGCTTCGAGCCGCCAGACAAAACTGGCATCACCCAGGCGCTGCACCGCCGATTCATCAACCACCGGACCATTTGGGGCACTGGCGCCGCTGCTGATTTGACCTTCGGCAAACAGGCCGGCCACGCGTGGGCGTGCCGAACCGGTAAAGGCCACCAGCACTTCAAGTTGGCGTGTAGCCTCATTGGCCGAGGGATCAATGCGGGTGACTTTGCCTTCGAAGCTCTCATCGCCATAGCCATTGACGCGAAAGCGCACCGCTTGGCCTAGCTTCACGCGTCCGGCCTGATCAGCCGAGACGCGGCCTACCAAGCGCAGGCTGGTGGGATCGATGACTTTGAGCAGTTCTTTACCAATCGAGGCGGTATCACCAGGGGAGGCCTTGCGCTCGCCGATCACTCCATCAAATGGCGCACGCACCTGGGTGCGCTGGAGCTGTTGACGCGCCAGCGCAACGCGCGAGTTGGCGCCAGATACCTCGTTTTGTGCGGAGTTAGCGCGGATTTCGGCGTCATCGATGGATTGCAGGGTCGCCATGCCGCTGGCGCGCAGGGTTTTCAGGCGCTCCAGGTTACGTTTGGCCTGCTCCCACTGAAAGCCCGCATTACGGGCGCTGTCTTCGGCGGCATTGAGGTTGTCGCGAATGGCTGTTTCGTCAAGACGAACCAACAAATCACCCCGGCGTACCACATCGCCGTTGTCTTTGAGCACCTCGAGCACCACCGCCGAGACCTCGGCGCGCAGGTCCGCCTTGCGCTCAGCGGTGATCGTGCCCGAAATCGCCGAGCCGCCGCCAGTGGCCCCGTCCGATACGATAAACAGGTCTTCAGACGCAATCAGCAAGGGCGCTGCAGGTACGCCGACAGCTCCAGGCGATTCAGGCGACTTTTTGCAGGCAGCCAAGACGGAAACGATGCACAAAAGGAGGAGGAGTCGTTTCATAATTTGGTGCTAACTCAAGGGGAAAACTTCAGCGATTAATGGTGGGGGCGGTAGCCCGACACTTCACTTGGAAGCCCTATTTCAAAGCTTGGCGGATTCTAGGGTAGAGGCGCCCGCGGCTAAACGCCCACTATGGGATAGCGTCTGGAAGGGCCAGAGAGCCCTGACATGTATGCCAAAATTATCTTTATGGTGCAGTCCCGCGCCGCAACAGGAGCCCCCATGCGTATCCCCGGCAATGCCTTCACCCTAGCCTTGGTCATCGCCGCAAATGGGCTATTTGCATCCTTTAGCGCCCAGGCTAGCACGGCCAGTAGCTTGTACGCCCAGGTCGAAGGCGTGAGCGAATACCGACTAAGCAATGGGTTACGGGTCCTGCTCGCCCCCGATGCCTCCAAGCCAACCACCACGGTGAACATCACCTATCTAGTGGGCAGCCGGCATGAAAACTATGGTGAAACCGGCATGGCGCATTTGCTGGAGCATCTGGTGTTTAAGGGCACGCCCTCGCGGGGCAATGTCATGCAAGAACTGGGCAAACGCGGCATGCGCTTTAACGGTACTACCTCCTACGACCGCACCAATTACTTCGAAACCTTTGCCGCTAACGACGACAACTTGCAGTGGGCGCTGGAGATGGAAGCGGACCGCATGGTCAATAGCTTTATTGCGCGCAAAGATCTGGAGACCGAGTTTTCCGTGGTGCGCAATGAAATGGAAATGGGCGAGAACAACCCCCGGCGCACACTTTGGAAATACATGGCGGCCACGGCTTATGACTGGCACAACTACGGCAAGTCCACCATCGGTGCGCGCAGCGATGTCGAAAACGTACGCATTGAAAACTTGCAAGCCTTTTACCGCCAGTATTACCAGCCGGACAATGCAGTGCTGATCATTACCGGCAAGCTGGATATGGCCAAAACCCTGGCGCTGGTGGAGCGCTATTTCGGCGCCATCGCCAAACCGACACGTAGCCTGCCCATCACCTACACCCGCGACCCGGTGCAACAAGGCGCGCGCGAAGTCAGCGTCAAGCGCACAGGCGATACGCAACTGGCCGGCGTGATGTACCACACCGCAGCGGCCAGCCACCCGGATGCGGTGGCCATGCAAGCGCTGTCCGAGATATTGGCCGACACGCCCAATGGGCGCTTGCACAAAGAATTGGTAGAGAAAAACAAAGCCGTGTCGATTGCGCCTTGGAATTTTTCACTGACCGAACCTGGCTACATTCTTTTCATGGCCGAGCTGGGCAAAGACCAATCCATCCCCGACTTGCGCACTGCAATGCAAGTGGCTTTGGAAAATATCAAATCCCAGCCGGTGACACAGCAGGAGTTGCAGCGCGCCAAAACCAGCCTGATGGTCGGCTTTGACGACACCATGAACGACCCGCAGCGCCTGGCGATGCAGCTGTCCGAAAGTATTGCGCATGGCGACTGGCGTTTGTTCTTTTTGGAGCGCGACCGCCTGGAGGCGCTGACCGTGCAGCAAGTGCAAGCAGTGGCGGAAAACTATTTCAAAGAAAGCAACCGCACCTTCGGCCAATTCATCCCTACAGCAGCCCCCGAGCGCAGCGTCCTACCCGAGCCGGTGGATATAACGGCGCTGCTAGCCAAGTACCAGGGCCGCGCGGCAGTGGACGGGGGCGAAAATTTTGACGCCAGCCCCGCCCATATCGGCAAACGCACGCTACGCAGCACGCTGCCCGGCGGCATGCAGCTGGCGCTTTTGAGTAAAAAAACCCGTGGTCAAACCGTGAGCGGCCAATTGCAACTGGACTTTGGTGATGCCCAGTCGCTGCAAGGCCAGGCCACGGTATCTGCGCTGACAGCGCGCATGCTGATGCGCGGCGCCGGTACGCTGAGCCGCGCGGCATTGAGTAGTCGCTTAGATGAACTCAAAGCCAAGATCAGCGTGGACGGCGGCGGTGCCAACGTGAACATCAGTTTTGAGACGGTGCGCCAGCACCTACCGCAGGTGCTGGACCTTGTGCGCGATATTGCGCGCGCGCCCATGCTGCTGCCTGCCGAGTTTGAACTGCTGCGCAAAGAGCGCATTACCCAGATTGAGTCGCAACGCAGCGACCCGCAGGCCATGGCCTCGCAAGCCCTGCGCAAGTCGCTGGATAACTACCCCGCGGGCGATGTGCGCAAGGTCTTGGACTTTGATGAAATTTTGGCCAATTTGCGCGCTGCCAGTGTGCAGGACGTAAAGGGTTTTTACCAAGCTTTTTACGGCGCCAGTAACGCCAAGCTGGCCATGGTGGGCGACTTCGATGCCGCTGCAGTGCAAACCCAAAGCCAAGCCCTGTGGGGCGACTGGCGCAGCGGCAAGCCCTATACGCGCCTGACCAAAAACGCCTATAGCGCCAACCCTGCGCGCACGATGCTGGCGACACCGGACAAACCCAATGCCATGTATTTAGCGGCCCTGCCGCTGAGCCTGCGCGACGATGCCCCCGACTTCATTGCTTTAGCGCTGGGCAACCGCGTGCTAGGGGGCGGCTCCAACAACCGCTTAGAAGAGCGTCTGCGGCAAAAAGAAGGCATTAGCTATTCCGCCGGTAGCCAGTTATCGGCCAGCAGTTTTGAGCCGGTGGCCGATTTGATACTGGTAGCCATTCATGCGCCGCAAAACTTGGCACGCTTGCAGACCGCCATACGCGAAGAAACCGAGCGCCTCGTACGCGATGGGGTAAGCGCACAAGAGTTGGCCGATGCAAAAAAATCGATGCTCGAAGCAAGCAAAATTTCACTAGCGCAGGATGGCGCATTAAGCGGCACCTTACTAGGCCAACTGACTACAGGTCGCACCATGGACTACACCGCGCAGCGTTTAGCCAAAATAGAAGCTGCCAGCCTCGAAGAAGTGAATGCAGCGGTACGCAAGTACATGGACTGGAGCCGCTTGGTGCAGGTACACGCCGGCGATTTTTCGGGAGCGGGTAAAGCGGCCGCGCAGTGAAAATTTTCTATTACTGCGCCACGCCATAGTCAATAGTAATCAGCGCTCAATAGGTACTTCGCTTGGCGCTTCACTTGCCGCCTTGAAAAAGACGCCCTGCGCGATCAAGACCCCGACACCCACAACCACCGCGGCAGCGGCCTGGGCCCAGTTCCATGCGCCGCCCAGCGCAAACAAAATCAGCATCACATAAAACGGTGTCGCATTGATATGCAGGGACGATAAGGCAATGCCCAAGTGCCCTACCGAGCGTATCCACAGCACCTGGCTGATGGCCAGTCCGCCAATGGCAAAAATAGCAAAGGCGCCGAGCTCACGCCAACCCAGCGCCGCCCATTGCGGCGCCGGCGCGCCGGCGAATGCGGCTATGCAGGCGGCGACGGTAGTGACCACCGCCGCGCCCGTCAAGGTGACCGTGGTGCGGCCTAGGGGGCTTAAGTCGGGAAAGGAAGTCACCGTCATGCGCGAGCCCAAGGTATAGACCAGCACCGAGGCAAAACTCATGAGGGCGCCCAAGCCCAAGGCGAGTTGCTGATTACCGCCCTCGAGCGCCATCACACCGCCAAGCAAACTGAGCGCCACGCCGATCACCAAGCCACGGCTGAGATTGCGGCCATCGAGCAGCACTTCGATGGCGATGCCCACCACCGGCATAGAGGCCGAAATAATCGCCACCGTAACGGCATCGGTCATACCCTGGCCGACCACCATCAAAAAAGCGCCTAGCCCGATAGTGGAGCCGCCCACGCGAATCCCGTTCCACCAGGGTGCCTTGCGCAGCGCCTCTGTGCCTTCAATCAACCACCAAAAGGGCAGCAAACAAGCGGCTGCCATCAGCATGCGCGCCGCTGTCAAGGGCAGCGGCGGTACCGTGCCCAGTAACAGACTGGCAGCGGGCAGGCCCATTGCCCAAACCAACATGGACAACATGCACACCGCGTTGGCAGCCCGTGCGGGAGAAGGAAAAGGGCTGGATGACATAGTTGCTCGCGTACTGGGCGAAATTTAGGTTGGCGCTATGGACCAACGGCATTTTTCGCGCCATGGTATCCGTGAACCACGCTATTGTGCTTGAGTGGCCTGTCACTCATTTGCGGGCCGGATAACTGCTTAGTCCCAGGCTGCAGCAAAGGCGGAACGTGCGATCGACAGTATGGACATAGCAGCTTCTCCTATTTGGGCGGACTCAGATTCATTTACTATTGTTTCGACGCAGACCTAGCCATCACGCAAAGTCAGGGCAATCGGTGGGTTTCACTCAGGGGGACAATAAGCAAATGCACTACAAAAAACTGTTTCATCGCTGGCCACTCTTCATTCCGATTGCGAGTGCACTGGCTTTGTATGGCGTGATGGGCGTGTCGCTGCCTGGCCTGCAAGTCCTGTGGCTGGTGCTAGCCCTGTTGCTGGCGGTGATTGCTTCGGTACACCATGCCGAGGTGATTGCCCACCGGCTGGGCGAACCCTTCGGAACGCTGGTGCTGGCGCTGGCCGTTACGGTGATTGAAACCGCGCTGGTGCTGTCCATGATGCTGGCCGGCTCCACGGCTAGCGCCACGCTGCCGCGCGACACGATTTATTCAGCGGTCATGATTGCTTGCAATGGCGTGGTCGGCATTTGCCTGTTGCTAGGCGGTTTGCACCACAAAGAGCAGTTGTTTCGCATTGAAGGCACCGGCTCGGGCTTTGCCGCGCTGGCCACACTGTCAGTGATGGTGCTGGTCATGCCCATTTACACCACCAGCTCACCCGAAGGTACCTACACCGACTCGCAATTGATTTTTGTGGCGCTGTCCTCGCTGGCTTTGTGGCTGGTGTTTGTGTTTATCCAAACCGTACGCCATCGCGACTATTTTTTGCCCGTGGAAAGCGCAGACGATGAATCGGTGCATGCGCAACCGCCCGGCCTGGCCCAGACGCGCATCAGTTTTTTTCTTTTAGTACTGTCCCTGGTATGCGTGGTCGGCTTTGCCAAACTGCTCTCGCCGGCCATTGAAGCCGTAGTCAAAGCGTACCAGGCGCCGGCGGCGGCGGTGGGTATCGTTATCGCGCTGATTGTGTTGCTACCCGAGACCTGGGCGGCCATCCGCGCCGCACGCGCCGACCGGCTGCAAACCAGCATGAACCTGGCCATAGGCTCGGCCCTTGCGAGTATCGGTCTGACGATTCCTTTGGTGGTATTGGCCTGCGTGCTGCTGGACCTGCCCCTGACGCTGGGCCTGGAGACCAAGGACGTGACACTGTTGGCGCTGACCTTCTTGGTAGGCAGCATCACCCTGGGCTCGGGCCGGACCAACGTGATGCAAGGGGCTATCCACCTGGTCTTGTTTGCCAGCTTTCTATTTCTGACCCTGGTGCCCTGACAATGCGGACGGCACGCGACAAGGCGCGCCTAGACCTTTAGCATGCGAAGCCCTTGAAGGAGATTGCCCATGGAACCTACGCTTGAAACATTCACCGCCCAAGCTATGGATGAAGGCTTTGATGAAATTCTGGTGCGCGAATGGGCGCCGAGCCTGGAGCTCGATACCCATAGCCACGTATTTGCCGTCAGTGCGCGCGTGGTGCGCGGCGAGTTCTGGCTGACGGTCGATGGCGGCACACGCCATATTCCGGCGGGCCAGAGCTTTCGTCTGGCGCGCGATGTGCCGCATGCCGAACGCTATGGCCCGCAGGGCGCCACGGTGTGGGTGGCTAGGGCAAACTGAGCGCGGCAAGGTGGCTCACCCAGTACTCGCTTTGAAAGACCGCTTGCTTTGACCGCCCTCAAGCCTCAACGTGTATTGGTGCTCGGAGCCACCGGCACCATCGGCCAAGCCACGGTGCGCGCCTTACTGCGCCAGGGCCACGAAGTGGTCTGCCTGATACGCCCCCACGCCGGGGTAGGCGGCAAGCGGCAAGTGCAGGACTGGCAAACACGATTGCCCGGCGCGCTGCTGCGCACCGGCGATGCCACAAAGCCGCAGTCCCTGCGCCGCGACGGCTTTGCTGGCGAGCAATTTGATGCGCTGGTGTCCTGCCTGGCCTCACGCACCGGCAAGCCTCAAGACGCCTGGGCCATTGACCACCAGGCCCATCTGCATGCGCTGCAAGCCGCACAGGCGGCGGGTGTGCAGCACTTTGTACTGCTATCTGCAATTTGTGTGCAAAAGCCGCTACTGGTATTTCAACGCGCCAAGCTGGCCTTTGAAGAGGCCTTGGTGCAATCGGGCATGCGCTATTCCATCGTGCGGCCAACCGCGTTTTTCAAATCGCTATGCGGGCAGATTGAGCGGGTACGCAAAGGTAAACCGTTTTTACTTTTTGGCGACGGCCAGCTGACTGCGTGCAAGCCGATTAGCGACGACGATCTGGGCGACTACCTGGCTCGCTGCTTGCACGATATTGAATGCCATAACCGCATCTTGCCCATTGGCGGACCGGGCCCGGCCATCACGCCGCTGCAACAAGGGGAAAAGTTGTTCGAGTTAACGGGCAAGCCGCCGCGCTACACCCATGTGCCGGTGGGCATGATGGATGCCATCATCGGCGTGCTGTCGCTGCTGGGTCGCATCATCCCGTCCCTGGCCGATAAAGCCGAATTCGCGCGTATCGGCCGCTATTACGCCACTGAGTCCATGCTGGTCTGGGACGCGCAGACTAGCTGCTACGACGCCGATGCCACACCTTCCACCGGAACACAAACGCTCTGGGACTGCTATGCGACACTGGTGCGTGAGGGCGCGTCCCTGGAGCGTGGCGACCACGCGGTTTTTTAAGCCCATTCGCCTGCCCTCACATTGCGCTCCCGCCCTACAACCTAGTCGCTCTTTTTTTTGCAGCTTGCCACCATGACGCTTATTACCCAACGCCTTACCGCACTGCGCGCCGAAATGGAAAAACACCAGCTCGACGCCTGGGTGCTGCCCTCTTCCGATCCGCATAACTCGGAGTACATGCCACTGCGCTGGAAAGTGCGGGAATACCTATCGGGTTTCACCGCCTCGGTATCGACCATGGTGGTACTCAAAGACAGCGCCTACATTTGGGCCGATGGGCGTTACTGGTTGCAGGCCGAGCAGGAATTGGCGGACACCGATATACAAATCGTGTACCTGGGCAAACCCGATGTACTGCCCTGGAACCAGTGGCTGGCTGAGACCCTGGCGCCGGGCGCACGCCTAGGCTTTTATGGCGCCACCATGATGGTCAAGGCGATGGCCGATATTGAAGGCACGCTCCGATCAAAAAATATCAGTCTCATCACTGAGCATGATCTAGTCAATGCCGTCTGGGCCGACCGACCCAGTTTTCCCATGGAGCCGGTGTTTGCGCATGCGCTGCAATACGCGGGCGAAAGCGCTTCGAACAAGCTGAGCAAAGTGCGCGCCGAGATGCGTAAAGCTGGTGCGCAAGCGCATGTGCTCAATGCGCTGGACGATATCGGCTACCTGCTCAACTTGCGCGGTAGCGATGTGCCCACCTCGCCCTATTTCCACGCCTATCTGGTGCTGACCGAAGACAGGGCCGTGCTGTACGCCCACTTGGCGCGGTTTAGCCCGAGCTTGCGCGCGAGCCTGGCCGAGCAAGGTATTGGGCTACAAGACTACGATAGTTTTTTTGCAGCACTTGCCCAACTTCGCGGACAAAGCGTGCTGGTGGACCCGGCGCAAAGCAATATGCTTACTTTTGCCACCTTGCGCACCCAAGGCTGCACAGTCGTGGAAAAACGTGCGCCTTCGGTGCTGCTCAAAGCGGTGAAAAATACCAGCGAAATCAGCAACTGGAAAAATTGCTTTGTGCGCGACGGCGTGGCCATGGTGCGCTTTTTGCGGTGGTTTTACGAAAACGTAGGTAGCACCCAACTGACAGAGCGCATCGTGTCTGATCGCATCGACGGCGAGCGCGCAAAACTGGATTTGTTTCGCGGCCTGAGCTTCACCTCGATACCGGCCTACGGCCCCAATGCGGCCATGATGCATTACGGCTTGAAGGATGGCGTGGACACACAGGTCAAGCCCGAGGGATTTTTTCTGCTGGACTCGGGCGGCCAGTACGACGACGGCACTACCGACATCACCCGCACCTTGGTCTGTGGTCCGGTGAGCGAAGACCAGGCGCGGCATTTCACCTTGGTGCTCAAAGGCATGCTGCGCTTGTCTGCCGCTATTTTTCTGCACGGCACGCGCGGCCTGCAACTGGACGTGCTGGCGCGCCAGGCGCTGTGGAATGAGGGCGTGAACTACGCCTGCGGCACCGGCCATGGCGTGGGCTACTTCAATAATGTGCACGAAGGCCCACACAGCATCAGCCCCGGCCTGATCGACCAAGCCATCCTGCCCGGCATGGTGGTCACCAATGAGCCCGGCGTGTACCTGCCCGGCCGCTACGGCATACGCATAGAAAACATCTTATTGTGCGAAGACCACACGGCCACCGAGCACGGGAAGTTTTACCGCTTTGAAGCGCTAACGCTGTGCCCCATCGACACGCGCGCAGTGCGCAAGGATTTACTGGGCGCGGAAGAGACTGCTTACCTGAACAACTACCATGCCACCGTGCTGGAGCGCCTGAGCCCACATTTGCAAGGCGAAGATTTGCGCTTTTTGCAGGAGGCCTGCGCGGCTTTGTAATCCGGGCTACTGCGCCAACGCTTAGCTGCTGCGCGTGGCATGGCCTCATTGCACCATCGCCACCGCTTGATCGACAAATCGATACACCTCGGCCGGCGTGATGCCATTGGGCCCTTTGGTTTTTTTGTCACGCGTCTGTCCAGTGCGTACGACCACCAGGTCTAGCGAAGGCACCACGATGACGTACTGGCCTTGGTGACCTTGTAAAAAATAAAACGGGGTTTTATACGTCCAATCCATCCACAGCGAATGCCCGTAGTAGTGCTGCAAATCGGGCTTGCGGATGCGCTCCACAAATGCCTTGTCCAGCAGGGCTTGGCCGTTCCACTGCCCGTCTTGCAACAGCAGTTGGCCGAACTTGGCAAAGTCGCGCGCCGTGGCAAAAATGCAGCAGTAGGTACGCTCCATGCCGCCTTCACTGCCTTGCCGGTCCAGGGTGTAAATCGCATCGTTTTCCATACCCAGCGGCGCCCACAGACTGCGCGATAAATGCCCGCTGATGGTCAGGTCCGGCGCCTTGGCTTGCAAAGCGCGCTTGAGGAAAACGCCCAATAGCTGGGTGCTGCCGCTGCTGTATTCGTACTCGGCGCCAGGCTCACGCTCAAAGCCTTGTCCGAGCACCAGTTTTTCAGCGTCTTTACCGTAGTACAAATCGGTAGTGATATTGAGGGGTAGGTAGTAGTTCTCGGTCCAGTCATGGCCGGACTTCATGCTGGAGAGTTGCGACACGGTAGCCTTTTGGCCGCGCGGGTTCTGCGCGTATTCGGGCAGGCGCTCGGTCAGGGGTGCATCAAAACTACTGATAAGGCCCTCTTGCACGGCTTGTTGTACCTGCAAGGTGGTGATAGTTTTAGCCATGGAAAACGAGTTGGTGCGGCTTTGGGCGGAATAGGCGCCGAAATACTGCTCATGCACCAGAGCGCCTTTTTGTGCCACCACAAACGCTGCCGTGCCGTACTGCTGCAAATAGGACGCCATGGCCGGGTCCAAAGTTTTTTGGTTGTAGCGCGCGTCCTTGGGCCATGGCTGGGCGGTGCCCGCCGCGATCGTGCGCTGGGCAAAGTTGTGGGCATCGTCTATATGCGCCGTGCTGTAGCCCTGCAAATAGGTGCTGGCCAGGGCTTTCCAAAAATAGCCATGGCCGCTGAACTGAATCGCTGCCACCGGCAAGGCCAGTAGCAGTGCCAGCGCGTAAAAGAACTTTTTCATGCTGTCTCCTTGTTTCAAAGGATTCTAAGTAAGGCCTTGTAGCGGGTGTGCGGCGCTAAGACTATCAGCGGAAATCTCGGCTGCCTGCGGATAAATCACCCAGCCAATCTGTCAAGTCCACTAGGCGCTTGGCGATCAAGTGGCGCACCTGGCCGCCGCTGTCTTCGTCGCGCTGCCAGACGCCATAGACGGCCAACAGACGTGCCCGCAATAGCTCAGTGCGCTGCTTTTCTTTCAGGCTTTTCCAGACGATGACGTTGATGCAGCCGGTCTCGTCTTCCAAAGTCACAAAAACTACGCCTTTGGCAGTTTGTGGTTGCTGGCGCATGGTGACGATGCCGCAAGCGCGCACCAAACGGCCATGCGGCAAGTCGCGCAACTGCGCGGCACTGAGCAGGTTTTTAGCTGCCAGGCGTGCGCGTAAAAACGAGAGCGGATGGCTGCGTAGTGTCAGGCCGGTAGCCGCATAGTCAAACAGCACTTCTTGCGCTTCATGCGCTGCGGCTAAGACCAGCGGCTTTTCATACACCGGCGCGCCTTGCAAGAGCGCGGGCGCACGGTGCAGCGCCGACGCATCCCATACCTGTTGGCGGCGGTGGCCGCTGAGCGATAACAAAGCGTCGGCGCTGGCCAAGGCTTTGAGGTCACCCGCGTCCAGCACACAGCGCAAAGCCAAGTCCTCGGTACTGGCAAAAGCCCCCTGCCTGCGTGCCGCACCGATACGCAAAGCCACGCGCGCATGCAAGCCCGCCACCATGCGCAAACCCAGCCGGATGACTGGTTGTAAATTGGGGTCAGAACCTAATTTCTCATTTCCTTTCAGCGACCAAGCCAGCGGACGCGGCTCCGCTACATGAGGCGCAGTGAAATTAGGTTCTGACCCTAATTGTTCGAGAGAGCAATCCCAGTCGCTGTAGCTCACGTCTACGGGCAAGACCGCCAAGCCGTGGCGGCGGGCGTCTTGTACCAATTGGCTGGGGCTGTAAAAGCCCAGCGGTTGGCTGTTGAGCATGGCGGCCAGAAAGCAGGCGGGCTCGTGGCATTTAAGCCAGCAGCTCACATAGACCAGCAGCGCAAAACTGGCGGCGTGGCTTTCGGGAAAGCCGTATTCGCCAAAGCCTTCGATTTGTTTAAACAAGGCATCGGCGTAGTCTTGCGTGTAGCCATTGGCGACCATGGCGCCGACCAGGCGCTCGTAAAAATGCTGTACCCCACCTTGGCGTTTCCAGGCGGCCATGGAGCGGCGCAGGCTGTCAGCCTCACCACCGCTGAAGTTGGCCGCTGCCATGGCGATTTGCATCACCTGTTCCTGAAAAATCGGCACGCCTAAGGTGCGTTTGAGTACCCCCTCCAAAGCCGCGCTAGCGTAGTGCACGGCTTGCGGATTGGCGCGCGCTTTCAGGTAGGGGTGCACCATGCCGCCCTGGATGGGACCGGGCCGCACGATGGCCACTTGCACCACCAGGTCGTAAAAGCAACGCGGCTTGAGGCGCGGCAACATGCTCATTTGCGCGCGGCTCTCGATCTGGAACACGCCCACGGTATCGGCCTGGCAAATCATGTCGTAAGTAGCCGGGTCTTCGGCCGGGATGTCTTGCAAGCGCAGCGGTTTGCCGCGCCACTGACCGATCAAGTCCAGGCAGCGGTGGATGGCGCTGAGCATGCCCAGGGCCAACACATCCACCTTGAGCAAACCCACGGTATCTAGGTCGTCTTTGTCCCACTGGATGATGCTGCGCTCGGGCATGGCGGCGTTTTCCACTGGCACGATGCGCGTGAGCGGCCCTTGCGTCAGCACAAAGCCGCCCACGTGCTGACTGAGGTGGCGCGGGAAGCCTTGTAGTTGCGTGGCTAGATCAAGCCAAAGCTGCAGGCGACGAGGCGGTGGAATAGTGAAGTCACTTGCTTCGTCATGGGCTTGGGCGGTAGAGCGCTGTGCTTCGTTTTGCTCGGCGGGCGCCAGATCGGCAGAGCGCTTAGCTGCGCGGGCTCCTCCTTTACCTACGCTGAGCCCTCTGCCGCTCTGGCTTGTTGCACACGAAGAAGTCACAGTTGCAGTTACGCGCTCAATCGCACTTTGTAAGCGCTCGGCCAGCACGGTGCGGCCGTACATGCCGGGATGCTCTTTGGCCAGCGCGTTAATCAGGGCTTCGGGAATCTGCAGCGCGCGCCCTACATCACGCAGCGCGCTGCGTGGTCGGTAGCGGGTGACCACGGCGGTTATCGCAGCGCGCTCTCGGCCATATTTGGCGTAGATGTATTGGATAACTTCTTCGCGGCGCTGGTGCTCAAAGTCCACATCAATATCGGGCGGCTCGTCGCGCTCGCGCGAGATAAAGCGCTCAAACAATACGCTCATGCGCGAAGGGTCCACCTCGGTCACGCCCAGGCAGTAGCACACCGCCGAATTGGCCGCCGAACCGCGCCCCTGGCACAAGATGCCGCGGCTGCGCGCAAAGCGCACGATGTC
>JAEMRG010000333.1 GCA_016463455.1 Rhodoferax sp. | reverse complement strand
CCGGTGCTGCACCATTTACCGCGTGTCGGCCAGGGCTTGCAAGACCATTTGGCGGTATCCTATTTTTTCAAATCTAAAGTGCCTACGCTGAACAACAGCCTGGGCCTCTGGTACGGCAAGCTATGGGCGGGCATGCGCTACCTGTGGGACCGCAAAGGCCCGCTGGGCATGAGCGTGAACCAGGCCGGCGCCTTTGTGCGCAGCCGCCCCGAGCTGGCCCGGCCTAATCTGCACCTCTACTTCAATCCCATCAGCTACACCGCAAGCAGCGCACCGGTGGGCAAGCGCTTCCAGTTGCAAAACCCGGATCCGTTCGCCGCCTTCCTCATCTCGTTTAACACCTGCCGCCCCACGAGCCGAGGCAGCGTGCTGATTACCTCGCCAGACCCGCTGGCCAAGCCGCGCATAGAAACCAACTTCCTGACCACCGCGCACGACCGGCAAGACATCCTGGACGGCTCGCGCCTCTTGCGCCGCATTGCCGCTAGCGCGCCGCTGGCCGAGGTGATTAGCGGCGAACACCTGCCCGGCGCGCAGGTGCAAAGCGAAGAACAAGTCTTTGCCGACTTCGGTCAGCGCGCCGGATCGGTCTACCACGCCTCTTGCACCTGCGCCATGGGGCCGGACGGCTCGCGCAGCGTGGTTGATGCGCGCTTGCGCGTGCACGGCATAAATGGGCTGCGGGTGATAGATGCATCGGTATTCCCGGCGGTGACCTCGGGCAATACCAACGCCCCCACCATCATGGTCGCTGAAAAAGGCGCGGACATGGTCTTGCAGGACAATCGCTGAACGGCCTGCGCGCCGCGCTTGCGACCCCATCCACTTTTACAAAAAAGGCAAAGCCATGGACACCACATTCAATGCACTGGTCGTCGACCAAATCGAAAGCAAGTCGGTCTCCACGCTGAAAGAGTTGCATGTCTCGGACCTGCCGGCGGGCGAGGTGCTGGTCGCTATCGACTACTCCAGCATGAACTACAAAGACGCCATGGCCTTGTCCGGCCTGGGCAAGATCATCCGCAGCTTTCCCATGATTCCTGGCATTGACTTCGCCGGCACGGTGGTGGACTCCACCAACCCCGCCTACCGCGCCGGTGACCCTGTGGTGCTGACCGGCTGGAGCGTGGGCGAGCGCTATTGGGGTGGTTACAGCCAAATGGCACGCGTGAAGGCCGATTGGCTGGTGCATCGGCCGCCTGCGCTGAGCAGCGAGAGCGCTATGGCAATTGGCACCGCCGGCCTGACCGCCATGCTCTGCGTCATGGCGCTGGAAGAGGCGGGCGTGAAAAGCGGCAAAATTTTGGTGTCCGGCGCCAACGGTGGTGTCGGCAGCGTCGCCATCAGCCTGCTGGCGCGCCGGGGTTACGAGGTAACGGCGCTGACCCAGCGGCCCGACGAGAACCGCGACTACCTTTTGGGCCTGGGTGCCAAAGACGTGATCGGCGGCCCCGAATGGAAAGAGAAGCCGCCAGCGCTGGGCACCCAGCGCTGGCAGGGCGCGGTCGATGTGGTCGGCGGTACGGTGCTGGCGCGCATGCTTAGCGAAATCGACTACGGCGGCGCGGTGGCCGCTTGCGGCCTGGCCGGCGGCTTTGGGCTGGACACTACGGTGATGCCCTTTATTTTGCGCGGCGTGCGCTTGTGGGGCGTGGACTCGGTGATGTGCCCCTTGGGCAAACGCAAGGCCGCCTGGGAGCGCCTGGCTGTCGAATTTCCTGCCGACGCGCAAGCGCATATGCAGCGCACCGTGGGCTTGAGCGAGCTTGCAGCCCAAGCCGCCGCCTTTATGGCCGGTACCTCACGCGGCCGCGTCGTGGTGGACGTGAACCGTTAAACCCTTTTTCAAAAACCCACTCTCACACAGAAGGACCTATTCATGCGTTTGAACAAACTTCGTATCGGTTTCATCGGCTTGGGCGCTTTGGGCGAAGGCCTGTGCAACAACCTGGTCAAAGCGGGCTACCCCGTGGTCGTCAATGACTTGAACAAAGACCTGGCCAAAGGCCTGCTGGCCGGTGGCGCCACCTGGTCGGACGACGTGGCGGGCACCTGCCGCGATGCGGACGTGGTGATCACGGTACTGCCCTCGCCCGCCATATCGCGCACCGTGGTCGAAGGCGCTGGCGGCGTGTTTGAGAACCTCAAGTCCGGCGGTACCTGGATCGAGATGAGCACGACCGATATGGAAGACCTGTTGCGCCTCTCGGAGGTCGCCAAATCCAAGGGCATCACGGTGTTGGAATGCCCGGTCACCGGCGGCGTGCATCTGGCCAACTCGGGCGAGATCACGGTGCTGGTGGGTGGCGAGCAATCTACTTTTGACCGTGTGCAGGACATCCTGAGCACCATGGGCGGAGAGATTATTTACATGGGCAAGATGGGCAATGCCTCGGTGGTCAAAGTGGTGACCAATATGCTGGCCTT
>JAEMRG010000332.1 GCA_016463455.1 Rhodoferax sp. | reverse complement strand
CGTGGCACAAATGATCGTACGCAATATTGATGATGGCGTGAAAAGTGAACTCAAGGCGCGAGCCAGTTTGCACGGTTGGAGCATGGAGGAGGAGGTGCGCCAAATCCTGCAACAGGCAGTCAATGAGCCGGCCCAAGCGCGGCCCAAGCTCGGTACACGCATTGCCGCGCGCTTCGCGGGCCCAGGCCTGGTTTCGCCCTTGCCAGAGTTGCGCGGGCAAACCATTGAACCCATGGCCCTCAGTGAATGATCATCTTAGACACCAATGTTTTGTCTGCCTTGATGCAGCAGCAGCCCGACCCGCAGGTGGTGGCTTGGTTGGACGACCAGCCCGCTGTGTCCATATGGATTAGCAGCATCACGCTGTTTGAAGCCCGCTACGGCTTGGCGCTGCTACCAGCGGGGCGGCGTAAAGACGTGATGGAACAACGCTTTGAAGCACTGGTGCAAGACGACCTGCAAAACCGCGTGCTACTTTTTGACATCCATGCCGCCGCGCATGCAGCACAGTTGGCCGCAGATCGCAAAAACCGTGGCCGTCCCGTGGAATTGCGTGACACTTTCATTGCCGGTATCGCCTTAGCAAGACGCGCCACCCTGGCCACGCGAAATGTGCGGCATTTTGACGATTTGTCGGTTCCAGTGGTCAATCCCTGGCCCAACCATTGAAACAATTCAGGGCGATCCGATCAGAGAACCTGTTGAATAGAATGTGTAATCTCTACTAGCATGTATTCTGTTGTAGGCCTCAAAGAACCTTGCTATGCCCACCGCCGCCGTCAATGCGCACTCCGCTCGACTTGGATTGCGTGCTGCCCATCTTTAATGACTAAAAAGGGCTGTGTCACGGCGCCCTATGTTTTTAAGGACACTATGCGTTTAGAAATTCAAGACAGATCGGTAATTAGCGACGCGATTCATCGGGCTGACCCGGATGCCATTATTTACCTGTTTGGATCGCGCGTGGATGATGCTGCCAAAGGTGGAGATATTGACTTGTTGGTGCTTTCCAAAAAAATCAAGCTCATGGATAAGATTGACATTCTTGCCCAACTGCATCAAAGCTTAGGGGAACGCAAAATTGATTTGCTTGTATATCCGGATACCAGCAGGCCTTTCGCTAGATTAGCCATGGAAGACGGTGTAAGGTTATGACGCGTGCCAAAATTGAATTGCTTCAAGAAGAACTTGCGGGCCTGAAGCTAGCTGCCGGACACTTAGACTATTCGGTCGCAAGATGTCTAAGCCTGATTGATCAAAAAGACTTGTTGCCAGACCAGTTGGAGCGTTTCGAGTCCCTCACTAGTCGCTTTGCCCGTTTGGCTGATTTACTCGTTCAGCGGATATTTCGGTTGATCGATGACGTCGAGTTGGCGGACGCTGGAACCGTTCTAGATCGAATTTATCGAGCAGAAAAACGCGGTTGGGCAAATGCGGCTGATCTGATCCGTATTCGCGAATTGCGGAACTTAATTGCGCATGAATATGCCAGCGATAAAATGCTGGAAATACACGCGGCAGTGGCCGCAATGTCCTCAACCCTGTTGGCAACCGTGCCTCGGGTGATTTCCTATGCGGATGCCATCATTCACCGGTATACGAAATGAACTTAGCGTACCGTCTGACAGTCTGCTAAGGATGGCGGTACCAGTGAAAAAGCTATCGCTCTGTAGGCCACCGCGACCGCAACAAAAACACCACAATCCCCACATTGAGCATATTCCAAGCCACGCCGTTTAAAAACGCAGCGTGGTAGGAACCCGTCAGGTCGAACACTTTGCCTGACATCCATCCCCCGGTGGCCATGCCTAGCATGGTGAACATAATCACCGTCCCCACCCGCGCGCCGATCTGCGTGGGCGCAAAATTCTCCCGAACAATCAGCGTGTACGACGGCACGATGCCGCCCTGGAACAAGCCGAACAGGGCCGACACCAGGTAGAGCGACACCAGTCCGTCAAAGGGCAAAAACATCAGCAGCGCCGTGGCCTGCAAGACTGAGCCCAGCAGCAGCGTGCGCAGCGCGCCTATGCGGTCACAAATAACGCCGGATACCAAGCGGCTGACGATACCGCAGGCCAGCATGAGCGAGAGCATTTCGGCACCGCGCGCCGCGCCATAGCCCAGGTCGGCGCAATAGGCCACGATATGCACTTGCGGCATAGCCATGGCAACGCAGCAGCTAAAGCCCGCCACGCACAAGAGCACCGTGGCGCGGGTGGGCGACAAGCCAAACGGGAGTTCCCTCGCCTGAGTGTCAGCGCTGACACCGGGCACGATCACCACGGCTGCCGGTCTGCGGCGCAGCAGCGGCGCCAGCATCAGCATACAAATTGCGCAAAACAAGCCCACGTACATATAAGCCTGCCGCCAGCCTAAGGTCTCGATAAAGTGCTGCATCACCGGTGGCCAAATCGTGCCCGACAGGTAATTG
>JAEMRG010000331.1 GCA_016463455.1 Rhodoferax sp. | reverse complement strand
TGACGATTGCCACCACCCGCCCCGAAACCATGATGGCCGATGGCGCGCTGGCGGTGCACCCCGAGGACGAGCGCTATCAACACCTGGTGGGCAAGCTGGTGGACCTGCCCTTGTGCGACCGGCAAATCCCCATCATCGCCGACGACTTTGTGGACCGCGCCTTTGGCTCGGGCTGCGTCAAGATCACCGGCGCGCACGACTTCAATGACTACGCCTGCGCGCAAAGACACGACCTGCCGCTCATCACCATTTTTACCCTGGACGCCAAAGTCAACGACAACGGCCCGCTGGCCTACCAAGGCCTGGATCGCTTTGACGCGCGCAAAGCGGTTAACCGTGACCTAGAAGCCCAAGGTTTGATGCTGGAAATCAAGCTGCACAAAATGATGCTGCCCATTTGCGCGCGCACCGGCCAGGTGGTAGAGCCCATGCTGACGGATCAGTGGTTTGTGGCCATGAACAAGGTCAGCGACAAAGACCCCACGGGAAAGAGCATCGCGCAAAAAGCGATTGACGCAGTGCAGTCGGGCGAAGTGAAATTTGTGCCCGAAAACTGGGTCAACACCTACAACCAATGGATGAACAACATCCAGGACTGGTGTATCAGCCGCCAATTGTGGTGGGGCCACCAGATCCCCGCCTGGTACACCGATGGCAGCTTGGTTGATGGCGCTGATTTCATTGTGGCCGCCAGCGAAGAGGCTGCACAAGCCAAAGCCCGCGCAGCCGGTTACCAAGGGCCGCTGCGTCGCGACGAAGATGTGCTGGACACCTGGTACTCCAGCGCCCTCGTCCCCTTTAGCACCATGGGGTGGCCGGATAGTGCTTCGGGGACTGGCGATAGGGTCGGAACCGGTCTTGCTCCTACTCGCTTCGCTCGAAATGTCGCTGCGCCCGGCTCCGACCCCACCGCCAGCGGTGACACTAGCGGCGACTCCAGCAACCCGCAGGAGAGCGCCGGGCTTGGACGCAGCGATTTGGCGCGCGAAGCGCGTATGAGCAAGGCTGAGCCCGGCGCGATCCGGAGCGATAGCGAAAACACGACCAGCGACTACGACCTCTACCTCCCCAGCAGCGTATTGGTCACCGGCTACGACATCATCTTCTTCTGGGTCGCCCGCATGATCATGATGACCACGCACTTCACCGGTCGCGTGCCCTTCAAAGACGTGTACATCCACGGCCTGGTGCGCGATGCCCAGGGCAAAAAAATGAGCAAATCCGAAGGCAATGTGCTCGACCCGGTGGACCTGATCGACGGCATTGCCCTAGCACCTTTGCTGGACAAGCGTAGCCTAGGTTTACGCAAACCCGAGACTGCGCCGCAAGTGCGCAAAAACACGGAGAAAGAATTCCCCGAAGGCATCCCGGCCTATGGCGCAGACGCCCTGCGCTTTACCTTTGCCGCCTTGGCCAGCCTGGGTCGCAACATCAACTTTGATAGCAAGCGCTGCGAAGGCTATCGCAATTTTTGTAACAAACTGTGGAACGCCACCCGCTTTGTGCTGATGAATTGCGAAGGCCAGGACTGCGGTTTGCAGGAGCACACCAAAGAACAATGCACGCCCCCGCGCGTGGGCGCGGATGGACAAGCCATTCCCGCCGGCCCTTTTTACCAATACCTCAAGTTCAGCCAGGCCGACCGCTGGATCAGCTCGGTATTGCAACAGACCGAAGACCAAGTAGCCAAAGGCTTTGCCGAATACCGGCTGGACAATGTAGCCACCGCGATCTATGAATTTGTCTGGAACGAGTACTGCGATTGGTACCTGGAAATTGCCAAAGTGCAAATCCAAAATGGCGACGCTGCGCAGCAGCGCGCCACCCGCCGCACACTCATCCGCACCCTAGAGGCCATCTTGCGCCTGGCGCATCCGGTCATTCCGTTTATCACCGAAGAACTCTGGCAAAAAGTCGCTCCTGTGGCCGGTCTGGCCGGGGCTTCAGTCAGCATTGCACGCTACCCCGAGGCACAACTGAACAAGGTGGACCCGCAGGCGATCGCCAATGTCAACCAGCTCAAAGCGCTGGTCGACGCCTGCCGCAATTTGCGCGGCGAGATGAATGTGTCCCCGGCCACCAAAATGCCCCTGTTCGCGCTGGGCAATGCCGACTTTATGCGCGCCAATGCCAAAGCTTTACAAGCGCTAGCCAAGCTCAGCGATGTGAAAGTGTTTGACGACGAAGCCGACTGGCAAGCCGCAGCACAAGCCGCGCCCGTGGCGGTGGTGGGCGACATCCGCATGTGCTTGTTTATCGAGGTGGATGTGGCAGCAGAAAAAACGCGCATCGCCAAAGAAATCGCACGCCTGGAAGGCGAAATTACCAAGGCCCAAGGCAAGCTGTCCAATGAAGCCTTTGTGGCGAAAGCACCGCCTGCGGTGATTACTCAAGAACGTCAACGCATGGCAGATTTTGAAAGCACCTTGGGCAAGATGCGGGG
>JAEMRG010000330.1 GCA_016463455.1 Rhodoferax sp. | reverse complement strand
ATCATCGGGTTGATGATGGTGCCAAAGTCATCCACAGCGGTGAATTTCTCCACGCGCGTCACGCCGGTAGCCGGGTCAATTTCCACTTCGCAGATATAGGTGCCTGCGGGGAAGGTGAAGTTGGTCGGGTCGTAAAACGCGGTTTCGTTCAGGCCGGGCTCTAGCTTGTCCAGCGGGTAGTTATGCGGTACGTAGGCCGTGAGTGCCACTTGACCAAAAGTCACTTTTTTGTCGGTGCCTTTGACGGTGAATTCGCCGTTGGCAAATTCGACGTCGGCATCGCTGGACTCCATCAAGTGGGCCGCGATCTTCTTAGCCTTAGTCTCGATTTTGTCCAGTGCCTTCATGATGGCAGCGCCGCCCACCGAGATGGAGCGCGAACCGTAGGTACCCATACCAAAAGGCACGCGGCCGGTATCGCCGTGTACCACATCGACCGCATCGACCGCCACACCCAAGCGGGCGGCAACAACTTGCGCAAACGTAGTTTCATGACCCTGGCCATGGCTGTGCGAGCCGGTGAAAACCGTCACGCTGCCAGTCGGGTGAACGCGGATTTCGCCACATTCAAACAGGCCGGCGCGGGCGCCCAGCGCACCTGCGATATTGCTAGGCGCAATACCGCACGCCTCAATATAGCTAGAGTAGCCGATGCCGCGCAGCAAGCCCTTGGCCGCGCTGACCGCTTTGCGTCCGGGGAAGCCGGCTACATCTGCCATGTCTTGTGCTTTGTCCATGCAGCCCAGGTAGTCGCCAGTGTCGTATTGCAGGGCGACTGGGGTTTGATAAGGCCAGCTGTTGATGAAGTTGCGCTTGCGGATTTCGTCTTGTGACAGACCCAGTTCCCAGCCGCAGCGGCTGACCAGACGTTCCAGCAGGTAAGTGGCCTCTGGGCGGCCTGCGCCACGGTAGGCATCGACCGGCGCAGTGTTGGTAAACCACGAGTCGACTTCCACGTAAATTTGCGGGCAGGTGTATTGGCCCGCCAGCAGCGTGGCGTACAAAATCGTCGGCACGGCGGTAGAGAAGGTCGACAGATAGGCTCCCAGGTTGGCATGGGTGTGTACCCGCATGCCCAGGAACTTGCCGTCTTTGTCCATGGCCATCTCAGCGTGGCTGACATGGTCACGGCCATGCGCATCGGTCAGGAAAGACTCCGAGCGCTCGCAGGTCCATTTAATGGAACGGTTAACTTCTTTAGCCGCCCAAGTGAGCGCCACGTCTTCGCCATACAAATAGATTTTGGAGCCGAAACCGCCACCTACGTCCGGCGCGATCACACGCACCTTGTGCTCGGGCAAGCCCAGCACAAAAGCGGTCATGAGCAGGCGCTCGACGTGCGGGTTTTGGTTGGACACGTAGAGCACGTATTCTTCGGTGGCGCGGCTGTAGTTGCCGATCGCCACACGTGGCTCCATGGCGTTGGGCACTAGGCGGTTGTTGATGAGGTCTAGCTTGGTGACGTGCGCGGCGTTGGCAAACGCGGCGTCCACATTGGCTTTGTCGCCCAGCACCCATTTGTAGCACTTGTTATTTGGCGCAGCGTCGTGCAGTTGCGGGCCGGTGGCGGCATCGCGTACGTCCACCACGGCGGGCAGCACGTCGTAATCGACTTGCACGGCTTCGGCTGCGTTTTTGGCTTGCTCCAGCGTGTCGGCGATGACCATGGCTAATTGGTCGCCCACGTGGCGCACTTTGCCCAGGGCCAGTACCGGATGCGGAGGCTCGTTCATGGGCGTGCCGTCGGGGTTGTTGATCAGCCAGCCGCAGGGCAGGCCGCCCATCTTGCCTTCGAGGTCTTTGCCGATAAAGATGCGCACCACGCCCGGCATGGCAGACGCCGCGCTAGTGTCAATGCTTTTGATGATGGCATGCGCGTGCGGGCTGCGCACGAATACGGCGTAGCTTTGCGCTTGCATGGTGATGTCGTCGGTGTACTGACCGGCGCCGGTCAGAAAGCGGTAGTCTTCTTTGCGGCGGACGGACTCACCGATATGCGGGAGGTTGGAAAAATCTGATGCACCCATGTTGCTTGCTCCTTAAATGGTTTAGGCAGAAGCCATGGCAGCAGCACCCTGCTGCACGGCTTTGACGATGTTTTGGTAGCCAGTGCAGCGGCACATATTGCCTTCAAGCTGCGTGCGCACTTCAGCCGCGCTGGCATTGGGGTGCTTGGCGCACAGGTCGATAGCGCTCAACACCATGCCCGGGGTGCAAAAACCGCATTGCAAGCCGTGGCACTCTTTGAAAGCGGCCTGCATCGGGTGCATGGTGCCGTCCGCGGCCGCTATGCCTTCGATGGTGGTGATTTCGGCGCCGTCGGCTTGGGCGGCCAAAATGTTGCAGGATTTGACCGCGTGGCCGTCTTTGATCACGGTACAGGCGCCGCACTGCGCAGTGTCGCAGCCCACATGGGTGCCGGTCATATGTAAATGCTCGCGCAG
>JAEMRG010000061.1 GCA_016463455.1 Rhodoferax sp. | reverse complement strand
CGGTGTTTGAGAGCGGCAGCGAGCGCCTGCCGCAGGACTTTGACGCCATCGCCTTGTCGCACCCCGAGGCCTTGCAACAACGCTTTGGCAGCGAATGGACCAGCGCTGTCGAAAGCATGGAACTGGCCACCGGCGCATCCCCCGCCTGGGACCATGCGGCCTTTTTGGCGGGTAAGCAAACGCCGGTATTTTTTGGCTCGGGCGTGAACAACTTCGGCGTGATGGAAGTGCTGGACGCTTTAGTGGATCTGGCGCCTTCGCCGCAAAGCCGTACCAGCACCGTGCAGGTCAACCGCCAGCCGGTGGTGCAGGAAGTGCAACCCGAAGACAAAGCCTTTAGCGGCGTAGTGTTCAAGGTGCAAGCCAATATGGATGCCAACCACCGCGACCGCATCGCTTTTGTGCGCATGGCTTCGGGCAAGTACACGCCGGGCATGAAGCTCAAGGTGATGCGCACCGCCAAAGAGCTGCGCCCCACCAGCGTGGTCACCTTCATGAGTCAACGTCGCGAGGCGGTGGAAGAGGCCTATGCCGGCGACATCGTGGGCTTCACCACCCACGGCGGCGTGCAACTGGGCGACACCATTACCGACGGCTCGATCAACCTGCAATACACCGGCCTGCCGTTTTTTGCACCTGAGATGTTTATGACGGTAGTACTGAGAAATCCGCTGCGTACCAAGCAATTACAGCAAGGCCTGGCGCAACTGGGCGAGGAAGGCGCGATCCAGGTTTTCAAACCCGAGATGGGCGGCAATATGCTCTTGGGCGCCATCGGGCAATTGCAGTTTGAAGTGGTGCAACACCGCCTCAAGGGCGAATACGACGCCGACATCCGCTTAGAAGGCAGCCAGTACACCGGCGCGCGCTGGATCAGCGCCGACAGCCCGGCCGAGTTGCGCGAGTTTGTAAACGCCTACCCGCAGCGCATGGCCAAGGATGCGGCCGATACCCTGGCCTTTTTATGCACCAGCCCCTATGACGTGCGCCTGGCGCAAGAGCGCTTTCCGAAAATCCATTTCCACCCCCTGCGCGAGCATGCCGGCCTGAGCCTGGGCAGCGCGGGCTAAGAGCGGGCCTGTGGCGGCGCATCGCGGTCTGGTCGCCGTATTCGGCTCCACGCTGTTTCAGCTAAGCGGCGTGTTTATGTTGCTGCCGCTGCTGCTTTTTTTACTCAAACGAGGCGATATCAGCAACACCGTGGCCGGTTTGTTTGCGGCCACTGAATGGCTGGGTATTTTTATCGTCACGCCTTTTGCATCGGCCATTACCCGGGTCATGGGGCGCCGCAATGCACTTTGGCTGGCCTCGATCACGCCGCCGCTTACCGCCTTTGGCTTTTTATTCACCGACCAGCTGGCCGCATGGTTTGTGCTGCTCTTGCTCGGCGCCATGGCCGGGGGCATGCGCTGGGTACTGGCCGAGGCGTTCATCGCCGAGTTTGCGCCGCCGCAGCACCGGGGCCTGTTGATTGGCGCCTACGCCACCATGATTGGCATGACCATGGTGGTCGGGCCCGCGCTACTGGCCTGGCTGGGCGCGGATGACCCGGCGGCGCTGCGTATCGTCATCGGCTTCATGCTCATCGGCTTGGCCTGGACCGCTTTGATTCCGCGCCTGCCGCAAGACCAAGACAGCGACACCGCCCGCGTCGGCCTGGTCGGCCTGTGGCATTCGGTGCGCGCCAACCCGGTGGTAATGCTGGCCGGTTTTGTCGGCGGTTTTTTTGAAATGGGCTTGAGCTCGGTGCTGCCGATTTATGGCCTGAGCCTGGGCCTGCCTGCGAGCGAAGCGGCGCTGCTGCTTTCCTTAAGCGGTCTGGGCGGCATGCTGTGCGCTATTCCCGCAGGCATGGTGGCCGACCGCTTTGCCTCGCCCGAATTGGGGCGGCGCCGACTGATGGTGCTGCTAGCGGTACTCTTGCTAATTTCGGGGGCAATGGTGCTGGCAGTTGCGCAAGTCACCGTGCTGGTGTGGGCCGTGGCACTGCTCTGGGGCTCGGCGGGTGGGACGCTTTACACACTCACTATGTTTGACATCGGCAGCCGCGAAACCGGCATCACCCTGGTCAACAGCACCGCAGTGCTGGTGCTGACCTACACCCTGGGCGCGCTGGTCGCCTCCTCGGCAGCCGGGCTGATGCTGGACTGGTCGCCCGGTGTGGGCCTGTCGCTGATGCTGGTAACGGTTGCTGGTGGCGGTGCGCTTGCGTTTGCGCGCAGTGCGCGGGCATTGGCGCAAGCGCAAAGCGATCGGTGCAGACCTAAGCGCCTGTCTTAACGCAAACGGCTACCCACGATTCCCAGCGTCAGTGGATGAAAAAAGAACTCCCCGTCCTCGCCTTTGTCATTGGTGCCCACCACTACATAGCAACCGGCCATATCGCCTATGCGGCGCACTTTGTAACCCTTGGTTTCCAGCATTTTGGAGAGCTTGTCAGAGGCCGTCCAACCCGCTTTCGGGCCGGAGTTGCACTTGGGCGGTGACTGGGCAAAAGCCAGGGTGCCGAGCAGGCATGCAATGGCTATGAAGATAACTCGACTCTGTTTATGCATGGCGTCTAAAGAATTAAAAGCGACGCTCCATTGTGCACCGCCACGCGCTCCCTAGCGATAACCGCCTTTTTCTGCTTGCCGTGAAAGCCTCCATGGATAGCGCACACAGGCCGATTCAGCCGCTCAGCATCGGGTAGAGCGATAGCAGCAAGGCTGCGGCCATGCTGCAGTTGAACACCCGCATCCGGAACGGGTCTTGCAAATAGCTGCGCAGCGCGCTGCCAAAGCCGACCCATACGGACGAACAGGGAAAGCCCAGCGCCACATACAGCATCCCCAGCGGCGCAATCTGCAGCAAACCGGCGCCCGGCGGCACGTAAGCGCTCATGATGGTGACCGCCATCACCCAGGCTTTGGGGTTAACCCACTGAAATAAGACCGCGCCCCAAAAACCTAATGGTTTGGCCTCGTCTTGGGCGCTATGCAAGCCATCGTCCAGTGCAGCAAGTACCGCAACATGGGGCCGCGCGCTGGCCAAACTCCAGGCCATCCAGACCATGTAGGCAGCGCCCGCAAAGCGCACCAGGTCATAAAAAGCGGGGAACTGCGCCAACACCGTGTGCAGGCCCAGGCCCACGGCGACCACCATAAAGCCAAAACCTAGCTGCACGCCCATGAGGTGCGCCAGCGTGCGCCGGAAACCAAAATGCACGCCCGAAGCCATCAGCATGGTGTTATTGGGGCCGGGCGTGACCGAGCTGACCAGCATGAACAAGGCCGCGCCCCACCATTGCTCTAGCGTCAATCCACCTTCTCCTCATCCGGTGCGGCCGCAGGCATGGTCGGCATGGACAAACGCTTGCCTACAAACACCACCGCCACCACGGCCAACGCAAAGCCCAGTGTCATCACCTCCAGTGACTCGCCCAGCAAAGGAACGGCCGCCAGAATTGAGAAAAAAGGTTGCAGCAATTGCAGCTGGCTTACCCGCAAAGCCCCGCCCATGGCCAGGCCACGGTACCAAGCGAAAAATCCGGCCCACATGGAAAAAACACCGACATAGCCTAGCGCCAACCAGGACGTCGCATGGATGGCCTGCTGCGGCCAATTCCATAAAGCACCGGGCACGGTTAAGGGCAAGGCCATGACGCAGACCCAGCAAATCACCCGCTCTGCGCCCAGCGAAGGCGTCACTTGTGCGCCATAGACATAGCCCACCGCCGCCGAAAGAATGGCGCCTAGCAGCAGCAAGTCCGCCCACTCGGGTACAAAACCCGAACCTTGCTGGTAGGCGCGCAACAAAGAAAAAGCCACCACCAGCAAAGCGCCCAGCACCGCACACACCCAAAACGCCAGTCGCGCGCGCAAGTGCAGCACCCAGGCTGACAATGCAGCTGTGGCCAAGGGCAGTAGCGCAGTGAATACCGCCGCATGGCCCGAGGTGACATGGCGCAGGGCAAAGCCCAGCAGCAGCGGGAAACCGATCACATTGCCCAGCAGCGCAAAAAACAAAGGCTTGCGCTGCGCCGGCGTGGGCCAGGGCGAGCGTGTAAAAAGCAAAAACGCTATCGATAAAGCCCCGGCCAGCGCGGCGCGCCCGAAGGTAATAAACCAGGCCGAGAGTTGCGGGTCATCGGTGGTGCCGGTGGCCAAACGCGTCATGGGCAGCGTGACGGCAAACACCACGACGGCCAAGAGGCCCAAGCACATGCCCAGATTTTGCTCACGCTGGCTCATGCGCCCAGCATCCACAGGGCCGTCAGCACCAACAACGCGGCCATGAGGCGGTTAAACCATTGCAAGCGCAGACCGGTGGGCAGACCCTCGCGCAGCGGGCCACTCAGCCATTGGCGCGCCATAGAGCCAAGTACGGCGTAAAACAAGTTGCTGAAAAATCCAAAAGCCAGCATCAGCGGCAAAGTGATCGCAAAACGCGCCAGCACATCTTCGCGCCCGGCCAGCCAGCCGCCCACCACGGTAAGCGCCAGCATCCAAGCCTTGATGTTTACAAACTGCAACAACACGCCCTGGCGAAAGCCCACGTTCAATGCCGCCGCATCGGCCTGCGCCAGGCTTTTCGTGGTCGCCAGCTTAAAGGCCAGCCACAGCAAATAGGCCACGCCCAGGCCTTGAATCGCCAGGCGCAACATAGGCACCGCCAGCACCACTGCGCCCAAACCGGCAGCGCACAAACTAAATAAAAGTCCCCAGCCAACAGGCACCGCGCAGACAAACTGCATCGCTCGGCGCAGCCCGAAATTGGCGGCCATAGCGGTTGACACCGTGGTGTTGGGTCCGGGGGTGAAACTGGTGACGGTGGACAAGAGCAGCAAGGCCGTCAATTCGGAAAGAGGCATGGCATGCACTGTAAGGCCGTAGCAATCCTAGGGCGGCACCCGGCCCGACAAAAATTTTTACGCCTGCGCCCCGCCCCAAGCGGCGTCTGCCAAACGCTACCATCGGCATTTTTCAAAAGAAGCAAGCCAAGCCTATGCACAGCTCTCCCAAGGCCCCCAATATCCTGTTCATCATGACTGACCAGATGGCCGCGCCCTTGCTGCCGCTGCACGACCCGACATCCATTCTCCAGATGCCGCACCTCAGCCGCCTCGCGCGCGAGGGCGTGGTGTTTGACTCGGCCTACTGCAACAGTCCCTTGTGCGCGCCCTCGCGGTTTAGCCTGGTGACCGGGCAACTGCCCTCGCGCATCGGCGCGTATGACAACGCGGCCGATCTGGCGGCCGACATTCCGACCTATGCGCATTACCTGCGCCAACTGGGCTACCGTACCGCCTTGTCGGGCAAGATGCATTTTTGCGGGCCAGACCAGTTGCATGGCTACGAGGAGCGACTGACCAGCGATATCTACCCCGCCGACTACGGCTGGACGGTGAACTGGGACCAACTGGAAACCCGCCCCAGCTGGTACCACAACATGGCCTCCGTGCTGCAAGCGGGGCCCAGCGTACGCACCAACCAACTGGACTTTGACGAGGAGGTGGTGTTCAAAGCGCGTCAGTACCTGTATGACCATGTGCGCAACACGCCGGCCCAGCCTTTTTGCCTGACGGTGTCCATGACCCACCCGCACGACCCCTACACCATTCCCGCCGAATTTTGGGACCTGTACGAGGGCCTAGACATCCCCATGCCGCGCCACCCGATAGCGCAAGAGGCGCAGGACGCGCATTCGCAACGCCTGCTCAAAGTGATGGATTTGTGGGACAAGCCCTTGGCCGCCGAGGCCATTGCCCGCGCGCGCCGCGCCTACTTCGGCGCATGCAGCTATGTGGACAGCAAAGTGGGCGAGTTGCTCAAAGCGCTAAATGCTTGCGGCCTGGGCGAGGACACCATTGTGGTCTTCTCCGGGGACCATGGCGATATGCTGGGCGAGCGCGGACTTTGGTACAAGATGCACTGGTTTGAAATGGCCGCCCGTGTGCCCCTCATCGTCCATGCCCCGGCGCGCTTTGCACCACGTAGAGTCGCGCACAGTGTGTCCAGCATCGACCTGCTGCCGACCTTCGTCGCGCTAGCTGGTGGCGCGGTCGATGCGCAGTTGCCATTAGATGGCCGCTCACTGATGCCCCATTTGCAAGGCACGGGCGGCCACGATGAAGTCCTAGGCGAATACATGGCTGAGGGCAGCAAAACACCGCTCTTCATGATCCGGCGCGGTCCCTGGAAATTTATCTACAGCCAGGACGATATTTGCCTGCTCTACCACCTGCCCGATGACCCGCAGGAGCTGCACAACTTGGCCGCAGACCCGGCCCATGCGGACACGCTGCAAAGCTTTATGCAAGAAGTGGCTGCGCGCTGGGACATTCCTGCCTTGCACGCGCAAGTGCTGGCCAGCCAGCGCAGGCGCCGCCTGGTGGGCAGCGCCTTAGCCAAAGGCAAGCGCACGTTCTGGGACCACCAGCCTCTGGTTGACGCCACGCAGCAATATATGCGTAATCACATGGACCTGGACGATTTGGAGCGCCGGGCTCGGTATCCGCAGGTGACTTCTTAAGCCCGCCCTTGCAATGCAAAGCAGGCCCTCCGTGCCCCCACAGCCACACCCCGTGCACTAAGGATTTCAGCGCCCCGCCAAACCTCAAGCTCGGCAGACTGCGCAGCATCCATCCAAGCCAGTTGCTCCAGCACCGCGACGGTGGCTGCGTACAAGGCGGGTTTGTTGCCATCGCTGATCTTGATGGCAAAAGCCTCGCCCCGACTTTTGCTCGCCATGACTTGCACGCCGTCGGCGCCTATCTTGCTAATCCAGTCGCCACGGCCGGCGCGCATGAAGGCCAGGTCATTGCGACCCGTGCCGCTCACCAGGTCTGGGCGCGTCGTCATCGCTTCGCCCAGCAGTGCAAAACTGTGGCCAAACTCGGCGTCCGCCGCACCGCTAGCCAAGCGCGCATAGCCATGGGCCAGGCGGGCCAGCGGCATGGCGTAATTGGGGGCCGAGCAGCCATCTATGCCCATGGGCATATCCTCTTCTTGCATGCCTACCGCGCGCGCCACCGTACTGCGTACCGCACGCTGCAAAGCATGGCTCGGCTCGGTGTAGTCCTGCACCGGCCAGCCCTGCTGCACACACATTGCCACAAAGCCCGCGTGCTTGCCGCTGCAATTGTGGTGCCGTTCGTCATAGACCAGGCCCTCGGGCGGCGCTTTATCTAGCAAGGTAAACAAGCCCGGCACATGGCAGCCACAGCGCAGCACGTGGTAGTCCTGCCCGGCCTTGGCCAAGATGGACTCAGCGGTTTGCACATGCATGGGCTCGCCGTTATGGCTTGCGCAGAGCAAGGCCAACTCCGCTTGCGACAAGCCCAGCGCTTTGGCCGCACCCGATTGCAGCAAAGGCAAGGCCTGCAAGACCTTGAGCGTGGAGCGGGTAAAGCTCACCCACTGCGGGTTACCCGCATGTGCCAGCACCCTGCCATGCCGGTCCACCACCGCCACCGCGCCAAAGTGCAAACACTCGCGGTGCCCGCCGCGTGTGAGTTCGACCAAAGGCAGCAGTTCAGCAGGAGACACGCGGCGCACCATTTCTACCGGACAATCCGGTCCAAGCGGCGCCCCTATGGCGCCATCGCCTACGAGCATAACCGGCCGAAAGACCCTTATGCCCCACCCATTGTCAGCACGATGACCCAGGCCATGACCGAACTGCGCTCCCCCCTACAAGCCCATATTGTTCAACTGCTGGTCCAGCCGGGCGAAGCGGTGCAGCAAGGCCAGTTACTGCTGGTGCTCGAAGCCATGAAAATGGAACACGAAGTCTGCGCACCAAGCGCCGGCACAGTGCGTGAACTTTTCTGCGCAGCGGGCGATACCGTGCAAGTGAACGATGTGCTGGCGGTCTTAGCTATCGCGCCCTCGCAAATACCGGCAGCGCAAGTGGCTTCAAGCCAAACTCACTCGCCAGCTCCAGGCTCCATGCAAGCGACCTCAAGCTCGCAAGCCTCTTCAAGCTCGCAAGCAAGCGCAAGCCACGAGGACCAAGACGCAGAGGTGTACACGCGCCCGGACCTAGCGCGGGTACAGGCCCGCCATGCATTCACCCTGGACGCCAGCCGCCCCGAGGCCATGGCCAAGCGCCATGCACTGGGTTTGCGCAGCGCCCGCGAAAACATCGCCGACTTGGTGGATGCGGGTAGTTTTTCCGAATACGGCGCGCTGGCCGTGGCGGCCCAAAGTAGGCGCCGAAGCGCCGAGGACTTGGTACGCAACACGCCTGCCGACGGCATGGTGTGCGGCACCGCCCGCGTTCATGGCCAGCCCTGCGTAGTGATGGCCTACGACGCCACCGTGTTGGCCGGCACACAGGGCATGCGCAACCACCAAAAAACCGACCGCATGCTGGGCATCGCCTTAGAGCACAAGCTGCCGCTGATTTTGTTTGCTGAAGGCGGCGGCGGGCGTCCCGGCGATGTGGATATGCCCATCGTGGCCGGACTGCATGTCGCCACCTTCGCCAGCTTTGCGCGGCTCAACGGTCAGGTGCCGGTCATCGGCATCACAACCGGGCGCTGTTTTGCTGGCAATGCAGCGCTGCTGGGATGCTGCGACGTGATCATCGCCACAGAGGCCAGCAATATCGGCATGGGCGGGCCGGCCATGGTCGAGGGCGGCGGGCTGGGCGTCTACCCGCCCGAGGCCATTGGCCCCAGCGCCGTACAACATGCCAACGGGGTGATCGACATTCTGGTCGCCGACGAGGTCCAAGCCGTGGCCGCGGCCAAACACTACCTGGGCTTTTTCTGCCCAGCCAGCGTCAGCTCGGCCTGGCAGGCGCACGACGCGCAGGCGCTGCGCGATGTAGTGCCTGAAAACCGCCTTCGCGTTTACGACAGCCGCGCCGCCATCGCAGGCCTGGCCGACCTGGGCAGCGTGCTGATGCTGCGTAGCGGCTTTGGTGCGGGCATCCACACTGCGCTCTTGCGGATCGAAGGCCGCGCCCTGGGCTGTATCGCCAACAACCCGCAGCACCTGGGTGGTGCCATCGACGCCGATGCAGCCGACAAGGCCGCCCGTTTTATGCAGTTGTGCAACGCGCACGGCCTGCCGCTGCTCAGCTTGGTGGACACGCCCGGCTTCATGGTCGGCCCGGAGATCGAAACGCGCGCCCAGGTGCGCCATGTCAGCCGCATGTTTGTGGCTGCGGCGCATTTGCGCGTGCCCTTTGTGAGCGTGGTGCTGCGCAAAGGCTACGGCTTAGGCGCCATGGCCATGACGGCGGGGGGCTTTCATGCGCCGCTGTGCACCATCGCCTGGCCCAGCGGCGAGTTTGGCGCCATGGGACTGGAAGGTGCGGTGCGCCTGGGCTTTAAAAAAGAATTGGAAGCGCAGCCCGAAGGCCCGCAGCGCCAGGCACTGTTTGAACAACTCCTGGCCCAACAGGTAGAGGGCGGCAGCGCCCTGAACATGGCCGCCAGCCTGGAAATCGACGCTGTTATTGACCCCGCCGACACCCGCGCTTGGCTGTGCCGGGCGCTGGCAAGCGGGCAGATCCGCCCCTTGCGCGGCGGCATGGTCGATACCTGGTAGGTCGCCCCGGTGGGCGCGGGCCTATAGCGGCTTAGCCGTTTCCAACCAGCCCCGCAGCCGCTCCACCCCTTGCGTCAGGCGGCCTAAGTCTTTAGAGGCAAAGCACCA